>CAVAHH010000056.1:0-9389 GCA_963588395.1 bacterium | reverse complement strand
GGTTGTAGCTGACCCCGAAAGTGCAGGCAGCAGCTTTAAAACTGCTGAGGATATCCGTAATGAATACGTTATCAAGGTTATTGGCAATGTACGTCTGCGTGACGAGGATACCATCAACGAAAACATTCCTACCGGTACCATCGAGGTGCTGGCACATGATATCGAGGTACTCAATGGTGCCAAAACTCCGCCGTTTTACATTAAAGACGGTATTGATACCGATGAAAACCTGCGCCTGAAATACCGTTATCTGGATCTGCGCCGTCCGGAAATGCAGCGTAACCTGATTTTGCGCCATAAGGTTGCTAAATTGATGCGCGACTATTTGGATGATAACCATTTCTTGGAGATCGAAACTCCGATGCTGTGCAAATCTACTCCTGAGGGTGCGCGCGATTACCTGGTTCCCAGCCGTGTAAACCCCGGTAAGTTTTATGCACTGCCGCAATCTCCGCAAATCTTTAAGCAGCTGCTGATGGTAGCAGGTATGGAGCGTTATTTCCAAATTGCTCGTTGCTTCCGTGATGAGGATCTGCGTGCAGACCGTCAGCCGGAATTCACCCAGCTGGATATGGAAATGTCCTTCATGGAGGTTGACGAGATTCTGGAGCTGATGGAAGGACTTATCTATCATATCTTCAAGGGTGCTTTGGGTAAGGAAATCAAGATTCCGTTCCAGCGTCTTACCTGGGATGACGCCATGGATCGTTATGGCAGTGATAAACCGGACCTGCGCTTTGGCATGGAGCTGAAGAACGTCAGCGAGGCTGTAAAGGGTTGTACCTTCCAGGTATTTAACAACGTAATCGCTAATGGCGGCCAGGTAAAATGCATTAACGTTAAGGGTTATGCAGATATTCCCCGTCGTCAGCTGGACGAGCTGGTTAAGTTCTGTGGTATTTATGGTGCCAAGGGTATGGCCTGGCTACAGTTCCCGGCAGAGGGCGGTGTAAAATCCTCTATTGCTAAATTCTTCAGCGACGAAAACATCGAAGCTATCAAAAAGGCTGCTGAGGTTGAAGCTGGTGACCTGCTGCTCTTCGTTGCCGATAAACCGTCCGTAGTTGCTGCTTCTTTGGGTGCTTTGCGTATTGAGATGGCTAAGCGTCGCAATCTGATTAACCCGGATGAGCTGGCCTTCACTTGGGTTGTAGACTTCCCGATGTTTGAGTATAATGAGGAAGAAAAACGTTATGTCGCTATGCACCATCCGTTCACCGCTCCGCGCGACGAGGATCTGCCGTTGCTTTTGACCGATCCTGGTAAGGTATATGCCAAGGCTTATGATATGGTGCTCAATGGTACTGAAATCGGCGGCGGTTCTATCCGTATCCATCGCCGTGACGTACAAAAGAAGGTATTTGAAGCTATCGGCCTGTCGGATGAGGAAGCACAGGAGAAGTTTGGTTTCATGATGAATGCCTTTGAATATGGTGCTCCGCCACATGGTGGCCTGGCCTTTGGCTTGGATCGTCTGATTATGATTATGGCTCAGCGTGATTCTATCCGCGACGTTATCGCCTTCCCGAAGACTCAGAGCGCATCTGACCTGATGACACAGGCTCCGAACGACGTTGATGAAAAACAGCTGCGTGAGCTGCATATCAAGACCAGCCTGTTGGTAAAAAAGGATAAAGAAGTAAAATAGTATAGGTATTTGGCCCTGGCTGCGTGCCTGCTTTTATGCAGGCGGCCAGGGCTTTTTCTTAGGCACTTTATGTCACCGTTGTCAAGAGGTAAACACAAAATTAAATTTTGAAAATTTTGCATAGAGAGATTGAAAAATGGCGCTATTTTTGGTATTATATGTATGTCGATAGAGATTGATAAAAATTGAACAACTTTAGTTAATTATACCCCTGCGATGTTCGTTACATTGCTCCAAAGGTTTTGAGCCAACACTCTAACCTAGGGAGCCTGATACTCCGACTATTAAAAACGAGCCTCCTTTGAGTGGAAGTTTGCGATAGAAGGGAAGGCACCCACCTGCACATGCAGGTTCAAAACGTGGAGCTGGACGGCATTGTGGGGATTAATTTTTTCTTGACCTAAACGAGGTATAAGCTATGGATGACCTTTTTACAAATCTTTTTGAAAATGATAGAAAACAGCAAAAACCATTGGCGGACCGGATGCGCCCGCAAAGGCTGGCTGATTTTGTGGGGCAGGACAAGGCTGTTGGCCCGGGTAGTCCTCTGCGCAGGATGATTGAGCGTGATGCGCTGAAGTCGGTACTGTTTTATGGGCCGCCAGGCACAGGCAAAACAACTCTGGCGCAGGTAATTGCCCATGTGACAGGTGAAAAGTTTGTCGCTATTAACGCTGTATCCAGCGGTGTGCCCGAGCTGCGCAAGCTTATCGCCAAGGCGCAGGATGACCGTTATAACGGCCGTGGCCGCACGATAGTATTTATTGACGAAATACACCGCTTTAATAAGGCACAGCAGGATGTGCTGCTTCCCTATGTGGAAAACGGTACGATTGTGCTGATTGGTGCGACTACGGAAAATCCCTTTTTCGAAATAAATTCTCCGTTGCTTTCGCGTATGAAGGTGGTGCGCTTAGAAAAGCTGCAGGCGCCGCAAATCCAGCAGATTTTGGAGCGTGCTATAGCAGATGCGGAGCGTGGCTTTGGCGGTAGCTTTGTAGCGCAGCCTGAGGCATTGGCTATTATTGCTGATTTTGCCGCCGGCGATGCGCGTGGCGCGCTCAACATCCTGGAGCAGGCGGAGTTCATGCTGCCGGAAACAGGGGAGAGGGTGCTGACTGTAGAAACTTTGCGCAGCGTTATCGGTACTGCCCTGCAGCGCTACGATAAGAAGGGCGATGCGCATTATGATATCATCAGTGCTTTTATCAAGAGCATGCGTGGCAGTGATGCGGACGCTGCACTGCATTATCTGGCACGTATGATTGAGGGCGGCGAGGACCTGCGCTTTATTGCCCGCCGCATAGTGATTTGTGCGGCTGAGGATGTGGGTCTGGCTGATCCGCAGGCGTTGGTAGTGGCTAACGCAGCAGCACAGGCTGCCGATTTCGTAGGTTGGCCCGAGGCACAGATACCCTTGGCTGAGGCCGTGTGCTACATTGCTAATGCGCCTAAGAGTAATACCGCCTATATGGGGATTGCCAATGCGCGTGCTGACGTGCGCAAGAAAAATTGTGGTAGCGTGCCTAAGCATTTGCGTGATGCTCATTATCCAGGTGCCAAGGAGCTGGGGCATGGTCTGACGTATAAATATCCGCACAGCTTCCCTGGAGGCTGGGTAGAGCAGCAATACCTGCCGGACGAGCTGGTGGGGACAAAATATTACATCCCCAGTGGTCATGGGCAGGATAAGGGACGCAAATTCTGATAACGCAGGCTGTATAGCTCATACTGTTAAATTAAGCTATACAGCTTCTTTTTTTGCAAAATATTTAGGACGTAATCTAGCATTTTTACTAGAAATAGTGTATACTATAATTGTATTATAGACTATCGATAGAGAGGGTGTGAAGATCATAGCTTTAAGCAACAGGCAGAAGCAGATTGCCGAAATCGTACGCCTGGACGGACCTATTACCGGTGAGCATATAGCCGAAAGGCTGAATGTTACCCGCGCTGCCTTGCGCAGTGATCTGGCAATCCTTGTTATGGGCGGCATACTAGACGCACGGCCAAAGGTTGGCTATTTTTATACCGGGAAAAACACCTTGGGAATGTTAATGGAAGAAATTTCTGCTATCACTGTGCAGGATTTGCAATCCGTGCCGGTGGCCATAACGCAGGATAAGAGTGCCTACGAGGCCGTTGTAACCATGTTTTTGGAAGATGTAGGCACTGTGTTCGTATTGGACGAGGCAGGTTTGCTTACAGGTATTGTATCGCGTAAGGATTTACTGAAGGCCGCCATCAATAACAGTGATTTGCGTGATATTCCTGTCGTTATGGTGATGACGCCGATTTCTAAAATTATTGTAGCGGTTCCTGATGAAGCTGCGGCTTCGGCGGCGCGCAGACTGATTGACAACGAAATTGACTGTCTGCCGGTGGTGAAAATTCTTGACGAAGCCAAACGCAACTACAAGGTTGTGGGACGTATTACGAAAACTAATTTTACCCGTCTGCTGGTAGATCTGGCTGAGGGTAAGGGAGGTAATTATCATACTAGCGAAGCTTAATCCTGTTATTTATGCAGTATCTGACTCTATTGGTGAGACTGCGGAGTCCGTGGTCAAGGCTACGACCAGCCAGTTTGTAGAGGAAAAGTTTGATGTTATCCGTGTTCCCTATGTCAAGGATAGGGAACAGATTGACAAGGTAGTAGAAGAGGCTGCTGCCAATAAGGCTGTTATCTGCTATACTATTGTTTCACCGGAGCTGCGCGAGCATATGGCAGATAAGGCCTTGGCGAACGATGTTGAGGTAGTTGATGTTTTGGGACCAATGCTCAAATCCATCGAAAAGACAACAGGACTGTTGCCTAAAAACCAGGCAGGTCTTATTCATTCGCTGGATCATGAGTACTTTAAGCGTGTAGAGGCTGTAGAATTCGCAGTTAAGTATGACGATGGCAAAAATCCGCTGGGACTTTTGAAGGCGGACGTTGTTATTATCGGCGTATCGCGTACGTCTAAGACACCGCTTAGCATGTACCTAGCACATAAGCAGATTAAGGTTGCCAATGTGCCGCTGGTACCTGAGCTGGCACCGCCTGAGGAGCTGTTTAAGGTGCCGCCGTATAAGATTATCGGTCTTTTGATTGATCCATTCAAGCTTAACGAGATCCGTAGCGAGCGTCTTAAAACCATGGGTCTGTCGGATACAGCCGCATATGCGGACATGGAGCGCATCAATGACGAGCTGACCTATGCCAAGGGCATCATGCGCCGCCTGCATTGCCAGATTATCAACGTTTCTAACCGTGCGATAGAGGAAACTGCCGGTATTATTATGGAATATGTGCGCAAGAACAAGGAACGTCATCACGAAAATTAATCATGTGTAATAAATAAAGAGGGCTGGAAGCGTTTGTTTCCAGTCCTCTTTATTTACCGTAGTACGATTTATTCTTCCTGCCAGCCCTTGCATAAATCCTGCCAGCCTTGGCAGTTGGCAGAATACTGCTCCAGCTCTGCGGGCGTGAGTTCGATAGCGCTGTTATGACTGCCGCAGGCGGGGAAGAAGGTGGTGAAGCGCTTGAGGGAGATATCCAGATATACCCTTACGCCTTCGTTGATGCCAAAGGGGCAGACGCCGCCGATAGCATGGCCGATTAAAGGCTCGACTTCTTCAGCAGCTAGCATTTTAGCCTTGCAACCAAAAAAGTGCTTGAATTTAGCGTTATCAACCTTGGCGTCACCGGCGGTGACGATGAGGATAACGCTGTCATCGTGTAGCTTAAAGGAAAGTGTTTTGGCAATGCGGGCAGGCTCACAGCCTGCAGCCTGTGCCGCCAGCTCTACCGTGGCGCTGGATGTGGCAAACTCAAGAATGCGGCCGTCGGCAGCAAATTGGCGCAGATAGCTGCGCACCTTTTCTATAGACATATTTTAAAGTGCCTCCTTGATGTAATTTATGCAGGCTTCGATTTCAGGCACCTGGCAATCGGCCAGTCTGCCGTTGTCACAGGCTGCTGCCAGCTTCGGGTTAATGGGCAGGCGTGCCAGCACCTTCAGGCCATATTCGGAGGCTGTTTGCTCAATGTGACTGGGACCGAAGATTTCATAATCCTTGCCGTTATCAGGGCAGTGGAAGTAGGAATAGTTTTCTACCAGCCCTAGAATGGGGATATTCATCATCTTTGCCATTTTTACAGCTTTGGCTACAATCATAGCCACCAGCTCCTGCGGCGAGGTGACGATGATGATACCATCTATAGGCAGTGATTGAAAAACTGTCAGTGGTACGTCGCCGGTGCCCGGAGGCATATCTACAAACATGTAATCAATGTTAGTCCAGACTGCATCTGTCCAAAACTGCTTGACCATGCCTGCAATCAGCGGTCCGCGCCAAAGAACGGGATCGGTGTCGCTTTTGAGGAACATGTTGGCTGAAAGCACCTCCAGACCGCAGGGGGCAGTTTGCGGAAGCAGGCCGAATTCGCAGGACTGTGCCTTACTGCTGACGCCAAGATTGCGTGCCATGGACGGACCAGTAATATCGGCATCCAAAACAGCGCAGCGTTTACCATTGCGTTGCATTCTAGCTGCCAAAAGACCTGTCACAAGCGACTTACCTACGCCTCCCTTGCCGCTGACAACGGCGATGACCTTGCCAACGCTGCTGTGAGCATTAAGCTGTGCATGCAGATCGGCGGCCTGCTGCGCAGCAGCACCAGCAGATGGGCAGCCGCTGCAGCTGGTGCGTCCGCAGGAGGAAGCACTGCTGCATTGTTTTTCATTAGACATAATTATATTACACCTTACTTTCTGATAGCTTTGAGAAGAAGACCCAGGGCGATGCCACCGAAGCAGGGGAGTACCCAGCCAAAGCCGATGTCAAAAAGCGGCAGATATTGCATCAGAAACGCATCCAGTGCTTCCCAACGGATGTGGGCAGCACGCAGACCGTCAAAAATAGCAAATAATGTCGTCAGCGTCAGGCAAAGGCGGAAGGTCCAAGGGTCGTCCTTAATAATAAAGCAGCCAATGTTTAAAATAACAATGGCGATGATGATAGGGTAAAGCATGCAAATTACGGGAAGAGAGAATTTGATGATGTTTTCCAGACCGAAGTTAGAAACGATAAAGCTGAAAACGGAAATAAACAACACCAGGCGCTCGTAATGCATGTTGTTATGGGTGAGCTCGGCAAAGTAGCCGGAAATAGAGGTTGTGAGGCCAACGCTCGTAGTGAGGCAGGCGCAGATGATGATAAGTGCCAAAACAAGCTGCCCGCCAAAGCCCATGTAATAGGTGGCGATTTTACTGAGCAGCGTAGCTCCGTTGGGAATTACACCAAAAGCATTGATGCTGATAGCACCGGTATAGGCTAGGGAAGCGTAAATAATTGCCAGGAAGAAAGCAGCTATCAGGCCGGCGTAGGTGCAAAGACGAGTGAGAACTTTTTTATCTGTGATTCCCTGCGCCTCAATGGTTTTGATAGTAACGGAGCCAAAAAGAATGGCTGCCAAAAGGTCCATGGTGTTGTAGCCTTCCTGAAAGCCACGGAAGAACGGCGAAACTACAAAGGATGGACTGGGCATTTGAAGGCTGCCCATAGGATTTTTGATAACGCAAAAAACTAAAATAGCCAGGCAGATTAAAAGCAGCGGGGATAAAAATTTCCCAATATGGGCAATAATTTTGGACGGATTAATAGAAAAAAAGTATGTCAGTACGAAAAAGAGCACCGAATAAATTGCTAGCCCCACTGTGTCGCTGCCAGCAGGCAAAAGCGACAAGATACCAGTATCAAAGGATACGGCCGCAGTACGAGGAATTGCAAAAAGCGGACCAATAGCCAAGGCGCAGATAATGGTTACAGCGCGTGCGTAGAGTGGATGCATGGGCATGGCCATAGAATCCGGGTTATCACTCTTTTTCATGGCCATGGCCAGTACACCCATTAGGGAGAAGCCAACGTCGCTAAGACAAAAGCCAAGTATACCCAAACCCAGGTTATTACCTGCCTGCTGTCCCAATATTGGCGGGAAAATGAGATTTCCGGCACCAAAGAAGAAGGAAAACAGCATGAGGCCAATAGGTAAAATTAAGAAAAAAGGAAATTTGTTATTTTGCATTGATGTCTCCTTAAGCAGCCTTTTACTAAAGCTGCTTTTACAGTCGCTATGTAAGAAAAAGCCATCTAGCCCGTCAGGAGCATAGATGGCTTTAGCTTCAAAGGCTTATTTTACCAGCAAACGGAAGAATTTCTTCTTGCCCTTGCGGATGAGCAGGCTCTTATCGGCATCAAACAGGTCTGCGCTCAGGCTGGCCTCGGCGTCTTTTAAAATTTCATCACCTACGGTAAGACCGCCCTGGGCAATGAGCTGGCGTGCTTCGCGCTTACTGCTGAAGATTTTGGCGGCAGTCAGCACGTCAATAACCTTAGCAGTCATCTGTTCAGCTGTGATTTCTATAGTAGGCACGTTTTCCATGCTGCCGGTATTGCCGCCGAAGAGTGCTTCGGTGGCTTCCTGCGCCTTGCGTGCTGCTTCTTCGCCGTGTACCAGCTTGGTAACCTCGTAGGCCAGCACTTTTTTAGCCTCGTTAATCTGTGCGTCCTTAAGCGCGCTTAGGCGGCGTACCTCGTCCATGGGCAGGAAGGTGAGCAGGCAGAGGCAGTTTTCAACATCGCTGTCGGCAACATTGCGCCAATATTGGTAAAAGTCATAGGGAGATGTCTTTTCGGGATCGAGCCACAGAGCGCCCTTTTCGGTTTTACCCATCTTACGGCCGTAACTGGTGGTCAAAAGCTTGCAGGTCATGCAGAATGCAGGCTCCTGGTCCTTGCGGCGGATCAGTTCCACACCAGCCAGCATGTTGGACCATTGGTCATCGCCCCCAAGCTCCATAACGCAGTTGTAATCATGATGCAGCTTCCAGAAGTCGTAGCCCTGCATAATCATATAGTTGAATTCAAAAAAGGTCAGTCCTTTTTCCCAACGCTTTTTGAAGCATTCAGCAGCAAGCATGCGGTTAACGGTAAAGTGTACGCCAACCTCGCGCAGTAGCTTAACATAGTTCAAGTCTAGTAGCCAGTCAGCGTTATTGGCGATGATGGCTTTGTCTTCACTGAAGTCAATAAAGCGACTCATCTGCTTTTTGAAGCAGGCGATGTTGTGCGCGATGAATTCCGGAGTGAGCATCTTGCGCATTTCGTCCTTGCCGCTGGGGTCACCAACCATACCAGTGCCGCCGCCCAAAAGTACGATGGGACGATGGCCTGCACGCTGCATATGGCTCATCATCATCAGGGCGATGAAATGACCTACATGCAGGCTGTCGGCGGTGGGGTCGAAGCCTATATAAAATGTAATTTTTTCCTTCTCCAGTAATTCTTTGATTTCGTTTTCATGGGACATTTGCTTAATAAAACCACGCTCCATGAGCACGTCAAAAACAGACATCTAATAACCTCCTTAATAAGTAAGCTGCATTGGCAGCCATGACGATGTATACATAAGTCACATTATACAGTATAAGCAATTTTTTAGCAAATGAAAAAAGCTGATTTACACTAAAAAGGCTGATATATACACGTTTTTTCTAGTCAACACGTACATATCAGCCGTAAAAGTATAATTTATTCCAAATGTGAGGTGCAGTGCGGGCAACGGGTTGCATCGTCGGCAATTTCGGATTTGCAGTAGGGACACTTGCGTGGTTCGGGTTCTGGCTCCGGGTCGGGGGTAAGCTTGTTAATTTCGCGGATCATTATGAAGACAACAAAGGCCAAAATG
>CAVAHH010000055.1:0-9406 GCA_963588395.1 bacterium | reverse complement strand
ACTCCAATAGACACACCAAACGTGCATGGAACCCGAATATCCAACAAGTAAGAGCAGTTGTTGAAGGTTCTGTTAAACGTGTAAACGTTTGCACCCGCTGCCTGCGTTCCGGTAAAGTTAACCGCGCAATCTAATCCGTTCGGATTTAAAAAGAAGCCAAATACCAATCGGTATTTGGTTTCTTTTTTATTTTTAGATTAACACTAAGCTTATCTAATCTTACAGCCGCATTCCGGACAGAACTTAACCAGCGAGCTGATTTTAGCTGTACAGTTAGGACACAAAATAAAGGCACGGAATTCCGCAAGCTTCTTTTCAAACAGCTCGTAGAATTGGTTAACCTCCTTGTCCTCACGCTTCCAGTTATAAATCTGCAGGCGCTCCTTAGTAGAATCCATAATAACCTGCACTGTTTCTTCGTCTAAATGCTGCATAGCCAGCTGCATTATTTTCTTTTTGTTGTGAAAATGCACGCGATACTCTACATCATTTTGCTCGTCAATGGTCACACCCATCTCGTTAATGCACAAAAGAGCAATATTCCAGGCAACATCAATATCAACCTCATAAAGACGGTTATCAAAGCAACCGCCGGCACCATCTATTCTCATGACTACCTCCGGGTAAAAATTTTTCTTGTCCCTATTATAGCACAGAGCTTTACGCCTTCACAAGCTCAACAACTACCTCTGCCGCCTTCACCAGGGACTGTAACGGCAAATATTCAAAGCGCCCATGAAAATTGTGTCCGCCGGTAAAAAGATTAGGACAGGGCAGCCCCATTGCCGAAAGCACAGATCCGTCCGTACCACCGCGAACAGGCACGATTACAGGCTCCACCCCTGCCGCACGCATAGCTTTTTCGGCCCGTTCCACAACTTCATATACAGGCATAATATATTCCTTCATATTGCCATAGCTGTCACGCAGCACACACTCCACGCTACCAGCACCATACTTTTGGTTCATGAACGTAGCCAGATCTAATAAAAACTGCTTGCGCTGCTCCAAAACTGTCTTATCATGATCGCGCAAAATCATGTCGATTTCCACCTTATCCGTGCCGCCGACAATGCGCAGGGTGTGGTAAAAGCCCTCGTAGCCCTCCGTATATTCCGGACGTTCACCTGCAGGCAGGGCCAGCTGCCATTCGGCCGCCATGGTCACAGCATTGCGCATTTTATTTTTGGCACTGCCAGGATGTACTGATACGCCGTTAAAAGTAACATGTACATTGCAGGCGTTAAAGGTTTCGTAATTCAGCTCGCCCAAGGCCCCACCATCAATGGTGTAAGCAAACTGTGCGCCAAATTTTTCCAGAGGAAAATGCTCCGTGCCACGGCCAATTTCCTCATCCGGCGTAAAAGCCAGGCGCAATTTACCATGCTTAATTTCGGGGTGCGCCAAAAGATATTCACAGGCCGAAACAATAGCGCAGATGCCAGCCTTGTCATCAGCGCCCAAAAGCGTTGTAGCATCAGAGGTAATAATATCCTGTCCCACATATTGCAAAAGCTCCGGAAAGTCCTCCGGCCGCAGCGCATCACTATCATTCAACGCAATATCGCCGCCGGCATAGTTCTTATGCAGCTTCACCTGCACATTTTCACCACAGGCCTCGTTGCTCGTGTCCATGTGCGCAACCAACCCAATTACAGGCTCTGACGGTGCACCATTTGCAGGCAGGGTAGCCAGCACATAGCCATATTCCGTCATTTCTACATCACTCAGCCCCAAGGCAGTGAGCTCATCCACCAGATAGCGTGCTAAATCAAGCTCGCAGGCCGCACTTGGCTGCGTCTTTGATTGGTCGTCACTGGTTGTATTAATCTGCGCATAGGCAGTAAAACGCTGCAAAAGCTTTTCTTCGTCTAACATTTCAGGTTCTCCTTTAACTCGCTTATCGTCTTTTTAAGCGTAGGATGCACCAAATCAGGTGCAATCTCAGCCAATGGCAGCAGCACGAAATCCCTGTTTTGCATGTCAGGATGCGGTAGGTGCAGCGCAGGCTCGTCCATCACCACGTCCTCATAAAGCAGCAGGTCCAGGTCTATATTACGCTCACCCCAATGACGCAGGCGCACACGTCCCATCTGGTGCTCCGTCGCTAAAAGCAGCTGCAAAAGCGCCATTGGCTCCAGATACGTGTGCACGCGGCATACAGCATTCAAAAAACGTGGCTGATCTGTCACACCATACGGAGTAGTATCCCAAAAACCGGAAACAGCCTGCACCTCTACGCCCTGCTGCCAAAGCAGCAGCAGCGCCCTCCGCAGGTTCGCCTCCCTGTCACCCAAATTACTACCCAAAGCAATATATGCAGTAGCCATACGGCCCTCCTCACTACTTACTTTCTCAAAATAGCTTCAAGCATCCTAATTGCACGTGTATTTTCGAGCACGTCATGCACACGCACCATCTGTGCCCCTGCATACACTGCCTGCAGGCTCGTCGCTATCGTTCCCTCCAAGCGTTCCTCAGCAGGCACGCCGCCAAGCACTGCACCAATCGTACTCTTGCGTGATGCTGCCAAAAGCACAGGATAACCAAAGCTCGTCAAAGTATGCAAATCACGCATCAAAAGCAAATTCTGCTGCACATCCTTGGCAAAGCCAATGCCGGGATCCAAAATAATTTTGTCCGCGCCCACGCCACGGTCACGCAAAAGCTGCGCCCGCTGCGCCAGGTATACGGCAACCTCCTCCACCACGTTTTTGTATTCGCAGTTTTGCTGCATATTTTTTGGGGTTCCACGCATATGCATCAATATTATCGGCGCATGGGATTTTTCCACCACGTCCGCCATGCGTACGTCTGCCTCCATCGCACTGATATCATTAATAATATCTGCACCGGCTGCCAAGGCAGCCTCAGCCGTATCAGCACGATAGGTGTCAACAGAAAGAATAGCTTCGGGATATTCCTTGCGCAATGCTTCGATTACAGGCAGCACGCGGCGACGTTCCTCCTCTCCATCTACGCTGTCGCTACCCGGACGGGTAGACTCGCCGCCAATATCCAAAATACCGGCACCGGCTGCCAGCATTTTGCCAGCACGCTCCACCACCGCCTGCAGTTGGGGTACTCGTGAACCGGCATAAAAGGAATCAGGTGTAATATTTAAAATGCCCATCACACACAGCTTTTCGTAGGTCAACACTCTGCCGTCTGCGAGCGTGGTTTTCAGCTCTACAGGTGCCAATGCTGCTTTGATATCCTCTGCCACCTGCGGCATGCCAAACCACGGCATCAGCTCCAGCTTGGCAAGTAGCGACCTGTAAGCCTTCGGCGTTCCCAAAAGCAGAATATCAACGTATTTAGTAGCGCAGGTCACTGCCCCTGCCGGTGTCACAGCATCGCCACCGGCCGCCAGCATTTCCTGCTTAATAATATTAGCAGCAGGTGTGCGCACATTAAGCAGCTTTAGCGGAATAATCTGCGCCTTACGCGCAAAAATCGGCAGACTATCCTTGTGTGCCCCCATTGCTGCCAAAGCGTCATCCAGCATTTCACGGTTAATTTTAATCAGCATTCAGCTCACCCTTTTCCACAACAGCAAAAGCATTATGATTATGAATACTTTCCATGCTTTCCACCTCAGCACGGTACCAGGTAATGCGCGCATCCGCCTCCAAACGCAACGCCACCTCGCGTACAGCGTCCTCTACAAAGCGCGGGTTGTCATAGGCATGCTCCGTAACGTATTTTTCATCAGGACGCTTCAAAAGGCCGTAAAGCGGCGTGCTGGCCGAAGCCTCAGCAATATCCACCAGCTCCTCCAGCCACACCATTTCATTAGCTTCAATTTCCAGCTTAGCAAAGGCACGCTGGTTATGCGCACCATAATTGCTAATCTCCTTTGAGCAGGGACACAGCGTCTGTACAGGCACCACGGCCTTAATGCGCCAGCGCAGCTTCTCGCCCTTTTCGGCCTTATATACACAATCTATATCCATAGGCGCTTCCATACCACTTACAGGAGCCTTTTTGGTAATAAAATACGGAAACTCCAGCTTAATAAAGGCTCTTTCTGCCTGCAGATGCTCCTTAAGCTTGTCCAGAATTCCCTCCACATCAGCCAAACCGACAGGTCCGAGTGTCCGCAGACACTCCACAAAACGGCTCATGTGTGTACCACGCATATCATGCGGCAAATCCACTGCCAGCGTCACCCTGGCCACGCTGTGCTGCGTGCCATGGGTTTTATCACGCAGCTCTATCGGCCAGCGCAAATCCTTAATACCAACGTGCTTCAGCGGTATGTTACGCAAATCCTTTTCGCTCTGTACGTCCTTCATCATTCACCTCGATACACGCAGCCACTGGTGCGTGTCTCCCAAACCTCCACCTCATGCAGATGGTAACGCTCGTTTTGCAGCTTATCGGCCAGCTTATTCCACACCCAAATGCTGATGTTTTCTGCCGAAGGTACAGGCAGAATATCATTCAGGCATGCGTGGTCAAGATGAGCAAGCACCTCGTCCTTCACCAGATTTTTCAATTTAATAAAATCGATAACCATGCCCTCGTGGTCAGGAGTTCCTTCCACCTTCACCACCAGCTTATAGGTGTGGCCGTGCAAATGCTCACACTTACCGTTATACGCAGGCAGATAATGCGCTGCGTCAAAATCAAATTCCTTGATAATAATCACTTATATTCCCCTCCGTAAAGAGTCAAATCGACAAAATTATTCTGCCTCAGGGCCTCATAGGCCACAATTGCTACAGAATTAGACAGATTCAGCGAACGCGCGTCCTCAATCATCGGAATACGGATGCAGCTTTCCGGATATTCGTGTAGCAAAGTTTCCGGCAGTCCTGCCGTTTCCTTACCAAAAATCAACAGACTGTCCTGCGCGTAATTCACATCTGCATAGGACGCATGTGCTTTTGTTGTCAAAAAGTATTTAGGATTATCCTTATACTTTTCTAACACCTCATACACGCTGTCATAATAATGAATATCCACCAAATGCCAATAATCCAAGCCTGCTCGCTTTAAATATTTATCTTCAACTGAAAAGCCCAAAGGGCGCACCAAATGCAAATGACAGCCGGTAGCGGCGCACAGGCGCGCAATATTGCCGGTATTGCCGGGAATTTCAGGTTCAACCAAAACTATATGCAACTTTATGCCTCCTATTCTTTTTCCTGCAAAATTTGTTCAACACGTTTTTTCATGCTAGACTTCTTTTGTTCCTGCTTTTTCTGCTTTACTTTGGCAGGCTGCTTTTCTACCACAGGCTCAACTGCCTGCTGCGCCAAAAGCTTTTGGTAGGTCGCCATAATTTTTTCGCAATACAGCGAGCCCATCGCCCAGGTACCGTTCAAGCCATACCAAACATCAATCAGTCCACGCCCCAAACGCAAATTATGTGCCAAATCATAGCGTGGGTCGATAATTTCCGTTACCGGCCTTTCCTCCCTTGCATAGGCCAAAAGATGCTGGATATGTGCCCGTACCCCCAGCTGCGGCGTAGCAAAGGCAGCACCACGCACACCGCCGCCTGTGGTTCCCAGGCCGCAAAAATTATTTTGGTGATGCAAAACATCACCGCCATAATAATAGGTTGCTGTTTCCACCAGCGACTGCGCCAGCGCCAAGTCAGGACGCACATTCTCGCGCTCCGCCTCCTGCCAATAGCAGTCAACCAGCTCCTCTACCGAGCAGGCCAGCTTCACATTGGGGTTGACCAGCTTAATATAGGCCACAGCCTGCGCCTTTGTCGCAACAGGCGCGCCAAAAATACTGATACTGCGATAATCATCAGGCAGCTGCGTATCGGCAAAATAAAATTTACCATTTCTTTCCTGCAATAGCGAAGGCTGCTTCTTTACAGGTTGGCCTTTAATTGCGTCCGGTGAGGCTGCAGCTACCGGTTTATTAGAAACGACTAGCTTATTCTTATCTACCGAAACCTGTACATCGCGGCGCTTTTTGGCTAAAATCTGCTTATCATTTTTATCAGCGGTGATCGTCTGCGTTGCTTTAGCGACAGTCACTTTATCCGTATCCTCGGGCACTGTCGCTGCACACATTGTGGACATTAGCGTCAATCCCAAAAACGTACAGTAAAAAGCAAAATTTTTATAATTCATAGTGCAGTACTCCTATTTCTTTGCTTTATCAATTTTACCGCACATTAGGCAAAATTGTAAAGTTTTTCCCGTGTCCAAGCCAAAGAATTCACAAAAATGTGAAGATAGAATATGCTATAATACTTAATAAGCAATGTTTGTAGTCGGTACATGCTCTTACAAACTATGAGAGCAATTACTATATCGTTAAAACCAAAGGAGGTTCGTACTATGTCAGCAAAATTTCATTTCATCAACCATGCCTGCTTTACCTTGGAAAAAAATGGCTCCACCATCATCTTTGACCCTTATCTGGATGGCAACCCCGAGGGATTAGCTCCCAAGGATATCAAGGCCGACTATATCTTTATCAGCCATGGTCACTTTGACCACCTGGGCAGCGCCTTTGAAATTGCCAAAAATTGTGATGCAACCATCATTTCCACTGCCGAAATCTGCGGCTTGGCTCAGGAGGCTGGCTGCAAAGCCCATGGTATGCACCTTGGCGGCACCTTCAAATTCCCTTTTGGTAAGGTGCGCATCACCTTGGCCTTTCATGGTGCAGGCGTTCCCGGCGGTCATGCCTGCGGTATCGTCCTCGATTTTTACGGCACCAAGCTGTACTTTGCCGGCGACACCGCCCTCTTCAGCGATATGCAGCTTCTGCCTAAGCTAGACCCCTTTGACTACGCCGTTCTTCCTATCGGTGGCAACTTCACCATGGACCCAAACGACGCCCTCATCGCCTGCAAGCTTTTACAGGCAAAATACGTCATCCCCGTGCACTACAACACCTGGCCACCCATCGCCCAGGATGTGAAAGCCTTTAAGGCAGCAGTAGAGGAAGAAACCACAAGCAAGGTGCTGGTGGTTAAGCCCGGGGAAGCTATTGAGATAGAGTAAAGGTTTACATTTAGTTTAGACTTGTGCAATAAAAATATGTCTAACTAATAACCTATATATTCAAAAATTTACGCCAGCTGGCGTTCTTATTCACGTCGCAGTTACCGCAATGACCGCACTGCGACGTTGTTTTTTCGCCAAAATACTCCAACAGTACCTTGCGCAGGCAGGTGGAAGTATTGCAATAAAAAATCATTCTGTCCAAGCGCTTCTTCTCCTCGGCCTTCCACTCCAAATCTGGCTGATCGTGGCCGATAAAATAATTATTTACTGCTATATCCGCCTTATCGTAAAGCAGCAGGCATTCCGCCTCCAGACCATCACGGCCGGCGCGTCCTGCCTCCTGGTAATAGCTTTCAATATCCTTGGGCATATTGTAATGCACCACAAAACGCACATCCGCCTTATCTATGCCCATACCAAAGGCGTTCGTCGCTACAATCAGCGGCACCGCACCGCCAACAAAGGCGTTTTGATTTTCACGGCGTTCCTCGCTTGTCAGCCCTGCATGATAACGCAAGGCACTAAAGCCCTGCCGCACAAGCAGCTGCGTTACGCTTTCCACCCTGGTGCGTGTAGCACAATAGATAACGCCACATTCCTGCTTGTGCTTGCGCAAAAAATCCAAAAGTGAACGATCCTTGTCCTGCGTCCGCTGCACAGCAAAATGTAAATTAGGGCGGTCAAAACCTGTTACCACAATTTTAGCACTGGGTATACCCAAGCGCTTGACGATATCCTGCCGTACCTCTGGCGTAGCCGTAGCGGTAAACGCCGCCACCAGAGGATGCCTTGGCAGCGCCTGGATAAAGTCCGGAATGGCGTAATACTCCTTGCGGAAGCTATGTCCCCACTGCGATACGCAATGCGCCTCATCCACTGCCACCATTGTGATGTTGGCCAGCCGGGCAAAATCAATAAACTGCTGATTTACCAGGCGTTCCGGAGCTACATACAAAAACTTGCATTGCTTGTTGAGTGCAGCATGCAGCACCCTGCCGTATTCATTTTTGCTCATGCTGCTATCTAAATACGATGCAGGAATACCACGGGCCGTGAGTGCCTCCGCCTGGTCCTTCATCAACGAAATAAGCGGGGAGATAACCAGCGTCACCCCTTTAAGCACCAGCGACGGCAGCTGAAAACAGATGCTTTTGCCTGCCCCCGTAGGCAGCACCGCCAGCACAGGCTGGCCATGTAAAATTTCACTTATAATTTCCTCCTGCCCTGTGCGAAAGCTGTCATAGCCATAATAATACTTTAACGCACGGTGCAAAAAATCACTATCTATAATACGTGTCATAAATGCTCCTGAGTCAAAAAAACAGGTACAGCCTTACTAGCTGTACCTGCGTTTTTACTTTAATCCAACTAATTAGTGCTTACGAGCGTTGAAGCAGTCGCGGCAGTATACCGGACGGTCATTAGAAGGTTTGAAGGGTACCATGGTCTCTTTGCCGCATTCAGCGCAAACTGCGGGGAACATTTCGCGTTGCGGACGCTCGGTTTGCACGCCCATGCGTTGTTTACGTGCCTGGCGGCAGCTCGGGCAACGGCGCGGCTCGTTGGTGAAACCTTTTTCTTCATAGAACTCTTGCTCGGAAGCGGTGAATACGAATTCGTTGCCGCACTCGCAGCAGGTTAAAGTCTTGTCTTCTTTCATTGTTTGATCACTCCTAATCATAGATAGAACATACCCCAAAGAACGCATTAAGATGTTACCTTGGCTTCCCCCTGTCATCTATGATAGAAGAAGTTAGGAACTTAAACGGACCACTGAGATACACCATTAACAGTATATAGTAAGCAACTATAAAAGTCAATCAATGATTAGCAAAAATGCGTAAAATTCTTATTAAGAATTTTTTTCGTTATCAGCGGTGCAGCCAGTTCACCGCGTTGCCCTGTGACCTGGCAAAGTGCGCGTCATTTATCGTTTCCACGATCATATTCCCCTGCCAGTCATTAAGCGTGCTTATAGACACGTTATGCACGCTCAGCTTCCACAAATTATTAAGCGGCATCCCTAAGATCAAACACAGCTGCACACGGATGATCCCGCCATGCGACACGATAGCAATATTTTTTTCGTGCCCCTCGCGTGCAAAGATATAATCAAAGGCCTTAAGGCAACGCTGCGCCACATCATGAAAGCTTTCGCCCTGCGGCGGAATCCACTCTCCCGGACGGGTCAAAAACGCTTCCATTTCCTTAGGCCAGCGTTTGGTGATCTCGCCATATTCCAAGCCCTCCCAGGCACCAAAGGATACCTCCTGCAAAAGCTCCAGCGGATGATAAGCAATATTTTTTTGCATAGCAAGCGGTGCAGCCGTCATGCAGGCACGCAGCATACTGCTGCAATACACTGCATCTACAGGCAGGTGCTGCATGTACTGCGCCAGCAAAGCTGACTGCTGCATACC
>CAVAHH010000054.1:0-9430 GCA_963588395.1 bacterium | reverse complement strand
TGGTCCATGCAGCGATGTTGGTGCGGGCAACACGGCTGTACAAAATATCGCCGACAATCGCCATCTTGAGTCCCTTTAGATCCTTACCCTGCTCGCGGATAGTGAACATATCCAAAAAGCCTTGGGACGGATGCGCGTGGGCACCGTCACCAGCGTTGATAATTACGGGATCGGCAACCTTGGCTGCATAGGCAGCAGCACCCTCGATAGGGTGGCGCATAACGATGGCATCGCAGGCCATAGACTGTACTGTCAAAATAGTATCACGCAGGCATTCGCCTTTGACTACGCTAGAAGATGACGTGGTGATGTTTACCACATCGGCACCCAGGTACTTGCCTGCCAGCTCAAAGGATGTGCGGGTACGGGTACTGGGCTCGTAGAACAGGTTGATGATAGACTTGCCACGCAGGGAGGGTACCTTCTTGATATCCCTCTTCATAATCTTCTTCATTTCCTCAGCGGTTTTCAAAACCAGCTCGATTTCCTCGACGCTGAGGCTTTCCAGATCCAGTATATCTCTACCACCGAGAGATACATTTGATTTAGCCATTAGCTTTACCTCCTGTGTTATATGTTTACAATAAATAATAAAAGCCTTCCTGCGTCCCTAGTGGTGCAAGAAGGCCTTAACGGTCAACAAAAAGCTTTCTACCTTGCAGTCTCACGGGACCAAATTAAAGGTGTAAAATGATTGTATATATTTTACACCCATGTGGCCTTTACGTCAAATATTTAGGAGGAAAAATTGTAGTGCTGCAGGCATTTGTGGAAATATCTGCCGCAACGTAGTATAATGAAAAGAAAAATTTGCGAGGAGTTAAAATGCGAAATACTATTATAGATAACATGCGCGGTCTGTGCATGCTAGGCGTCATCGGCATCCACATCGGCAGCCTGGCACTGGCACCTGATAACTTTACTCTTTACTTATTACTGGAGATTTTAAGCCGCTACAGCGTCCCCTCCTTTTTCTTTATCTCCGGCTACGGCCTGGCCGTTAGTGATACAACCCTTAGAGGCGGCGGCCGGTTTGATTTCATTACATTTATCAAGAAGCGTCTGCGCGGCGCAGGCCTGCCCTACGTAAGCTGGTCACTTTTTTACCTACTGTACTTCTGGCTCGTCCTGCCTCCCGGCTTTGTAAGCTGGAATCCCTTGCATGTTGCCTTCGTCCTTTTCTTCGGACTTGGCTGCTACCATTTGTACTTCATGGTAATCCTTTTGTGGTTCTACGGCAGCTATCCGCTCTGGCGCAAGCTTCTGCGTATAATTATACACCATAATATACCTTTTATGCTAGTACTATTATGCGTGCTCCAGCTTGGTTTTAACTGGTGGACAACCCATCCAGGCTTAAATACAGCGACTTGGAGCGTTCTTACTAAAAATTTCTTTGATTATCGTCTCAACTACCTGCCCTTACATTATTTGCTCATTTTTATGAGTGGCAGCCTGGCAGGTCTTTACTGGCAGCAGCTGTTAACGTTCCTAAAAAAACACTTAGTAGCTGTCACCAGCTTTTATTTGACAACTATCGTCTGGGACGTGTACAGCTGCTACGAAGCCGTACACCAAAGAGGCTACAGTCTGCTGGATCTGGCCAACACCTACCACCAGCTCAGTCCGCAGGGGCTGGCGTACACCATCGGCTCGCTGGCCTTCTTTTGTCTGGCGCTGTCTTACCTGGACACAAAAAAAGAAAGCCTCGCTTACAAGGCCATTGCTACACTATCGGCCTATTCCATGCTGATTTACTTTATCCATCCCCTGCTTTTGGACTGGATGACGAGCGCCTATAACCATTTCGGCATTGTGATGACCGTAAAGCGCGTAGCACTGTCATATGTGCTGCTAGTGCTTGCATCGCTTGCCGTAAGCATGGTGCTGACGCGCCTGTTTGCACGCTGCGCCCTGCTGCGGCTACTGTTTACGGGAAAAAAATAATGAATGCTAATTAATGATTAGTAGCTAGCGATTAGAACCAACTATTCACTAATCTAAGTAATACCTATAGCACTACAACAAAAATGCCCCCGCGCGTGCATAGCGCAGGGGCATTTTCATTATACAAGTTGTCAGGTCAAAGTAAATTTGTCAAAGCTTATTTCTTTTCGATGAGCTTCAGCGGAGCAGAAACCTTAGCTTCTACCTTTTCGCCTTTAGCAGCCTTCACAGCTACTTCCAGGCCCTGCTGACCCATAATTTCGGGTTGTTGGGCGATGGTTGCGCTCATAGTGCCGTTTTCAACAGCCTTTACGCCGTCAGCGGTACCGTCAAAGCCAACGATGAAGATTTGCTTGCCGGCACTCTTAGCAGCTTCGATTGCACCCAAAGCCATTTCGTCGTTTTGTGCGAAGATAGCTTTGATATCCGGGTTAGCCTGCAGCATGTTTTCGGCTACAGTCAGACCCTTGCTGCGGTCAAATTCAGCAGTCTGCTTAGCAACAACATTCAGCTTGCTGTCAGCAATCTTGTGGAAGCCTTCGCCACGCTCACGGGAAGCGCTGGCACCCGGAATACCTTCCAGCTCGGCAACCTTAACCTTTTCGCCCAGCTTCTTAACGATGTATTCAGCAGCCATTTCGCCACCCTTTACGTTATCAGAAGCAACCAGGCTGGCAACAGTACCCTGATCAGCGCTGCGATCCAGGCAGATAACAGGGATATTAGCCTTGTTGGCAGCCTTTACAGAGGTAGAAATCGCAGCGGAATCTACAGGGTTAACCAGCAGTACGCTGATGTTTTGCTGCAGCAGGTCAGCAACGTCATTAGCCTGCTTTGCAGGGTCGTTTTGTGCGTCAACAACCTTTACGTTAACGCCCAGCTCCTTAGCCTTAGCCTCAACGCCTTTGGCCAGGGATACGAAGAACGGGTTATTTTGAGTGGATACAGAGAAGCCGACAGTGATTTTCTTGTCTGCTGCCTTGCCCTCATCCTTTTTGTCGCTGCCACCGCAGCCAACAATCATCATAGCCATTGCTACAATGCAGGTTAATACCAATAAAATCTTTTTCATTTAATTGCATTTCCTCCTAAAAGTAAAGTCAGAGCTAAGCTGCAAACAGCTCCAGGCTCCTCAGCTTTTTTTGCGGTCCATCAAAACCGCCAGCAAAATTACAATACCTTTGACAACTTGTTGGTAGAAGCTGGAAACATTTAAGATATTCAGACCATTATTCAACGTGCCGATAATCAGCGCGCCTACGATGGTGCCCACAATGCGGCCTTTGCCGCCGGAAAGGCTGGTACCGCCCAAAACTACTGCTGCGATAGCGTCCAGCTCATAGCCGGTGCCTGCAGTAGGCTGTGCGCTATTTAAGCGGCTGGTGAGGATGGCGCCTGCCATACCGCACAAAAAGCCGGTAACAGTATAGGCAAAAATTTTAATACGGTTAATTTTAATGCCGGCGATAAAGGAAACTTTCTCATTGCCGCCAACTGCGTAGGTTTTGCGTCCCAGCGGTGTTTTGTTCAAAACAAACCACAGGATAAAGAACATGATCAGCATCATCACTGCCGGTACGGGCAGACCTGCTACATAGCCCTGGCCAAATTTCAAAAAGACCTCATCCTCAGTCAGGCCGCTGATGGGGTTACCATTGGTATAAACCAAGGTCAGACCGCGGAAAATGGTCATCGTAGCGAGGGTGGCAATAAATGGTGCCACCTTGCCGTAGGTGATAACCAAGCCGTTGACGCTGCCAAGCACGGCGCCTATGAGGCAGGCCAGCACGATACCAAAGATGGGATCCATACCGCCCTTGATGAAGCTGCCCATGAGCGCGCTCGACAGTGCCAAAATACTTCCGACAGATAAATCAATGCCACCCGTGAGGATGACAAAGGTCATGCCAAAGGAAATCAAGGCGTTAATAGAAACCTGGCGCAGCAGGTTCTTAAGGTTGCTAGGGTCGATAAAACTGCTGTTGAGGCAGGAAATGACCACAAACAACACCACAAGTCCGATTACTGAACCGGATTTTTTTAACATTGCTTTTACATTCATTATGCTTATTGCCCTCCCGTTGCAAGCATCATTATTTTTTCCTGGTCGGCTTCATCGTGCAGCAGCTCGCCGGCGATGCGTCCTTCATGCACAACCATAATACGGTCGCTCATGCCCAGCACCTCTGGCAGCTCTGATGAAACCATGATGATGGAAACACCGCTTGCAGTAAGCTCGTTCATCAGCTCATATATATCGCGTTTTGCACCTACATCGATACCACGGGTAGGCTCATCCATAATAATAACCTCAGGGTTCATACCAACCCACTTGGCAATGACCACCTTCTGCTGGTTGCCACCGGAAAGCGCGCCTGCCTCCAAATCCAGGTCGTTGGCCTTTACGCCTAGCTTGCTGGCCATCTTGTTAGCAAAGTCGCTCAGCTTAGAAAAGTTGATAACACTGTTTTTGGCAAAGCTGTCCACGCTTGGCAACGCAATATTGCGCAGGATGGAAAAGTCCAGGATCAGGCCCTCTGTCTTGCGGTTTTCGGTGACAAAGGCCATGCCTGCTTTGATAGCATCCTCAGGCTTGGTGATAACTAAGGGCTTGCCCTTAAACAGCAGCTCGCCTGCAGCATGCTCATCCACACCAAAAATAGCACGCATGATTTCGGTACGACCACTGCCCATCAGGCCGGCAAAGCCCAAAATCTCGCCCTTGCGCAGGTTAAAGCTTACATCCTTAAAGACACCAGGCTGACTGAAACCTTTAACCTCCAGCAGCACATCTCCCGGCTTATTGGGTCTGTCGGGATAAAACTCGGTGATGGACCGGCCAACCATATCGCGTACAATCTGCTCCATGCTGTATTCAGCAACCGGCTTAGTCGCTACGGACACGCCGTCGCGCATTACGGTAATAGTGTCGCAGTTATTGGCAACCTCCTCCATACGGTGAGAAATGTAAACCATGGCCACACCACGCTTTTTGAGGGAGCGCATAACCTCGAACAGCTTTTCCGTCTCTCTTTCTGTAAGCGCTGCCGTCGGCTCGTCCATAATCACAACCTTGGCATCCACCAAAAGATTGCGCACGATTTCCGTCATCTGCTGCTGGCCGACAGAGCATTCACCCGCTTCGGCATCCAGCGGCAGTTCAATTTCAATTTCACGGCATTTTTCCTCTGCCAGCGCACGCATTGCTTTAAAATCCAATATGCCCAGGCTACTGGTAATACTGTGCATCATAAACAGGTTTTCCAAAATGCTCAGGTTCGGCCAGATATTCAGCTCCTGATGAATGAAGGCAATACCATTGGCTTCAGCCTCCAGAGGATTCTTGAAGCTGACCTCCTTGCCATCCACGAAAATCTGTCCCTTATCCTGTTTATGAATACCGGTCAGGATATTCATAAGCGTGGATTTACCAGCACCATTCTCACCCATTAGGGCATGTACCTCGCCGCTTTTAAGCTTGAGGTTTACACCCTTGAGCACCTCATTAGAGCCAAAGGCCTTATGGATATTTTTTAACTCAATCTCCATACTTGTCCTACCTTTTGCTTATTTTTTAGAAGAAAACATTGCTGTGCAGGATTACATTGGCAAAGGGAGTGATTTCACCGGTGCGGATGACGCATTTGGCGTTTTTCGTTGCCTGCTTAAAGGCCTCGTGATCCACATCCATAATCCATTCCTCGCTGGGGAACAGCTTCTTCATAGCATCATAGACTACAGGATTCTTCTCCTGCATTTCACTGGCGATTTCTACCTTTTCAATCACCATATTTTTGGCAACCTCTTCTACTACCTCCAAAAAGGAAGGTGTTCCGGGCTTTAGTGCCAGGTCAATTTTTTGCACGCCTGCTGGAACAGGCAAACCGCAATCGCCGATAACGATGGTATCAGTATGGCCAAGGTCAGCCAGCACCTTAGCGATGGCACTGTTTAACATTCCACCCTTTTGCATTATTTTAGCATCTCCTCTACTTCGTTTAGGTATGGCATACCACCCTGTGCGCCCAGCTTCTGGATAGAAAGGGCTGCTGCAGCATTGGCAAAGCTAATGCTTTCCTCCATGGATCTGCCATTAGCACGGGCCACGGCAAAGGCACCGTTAAAGGTGTCGCCTGCACCCGTAGTATCTACAGGTTTAACCTTAAAGCCAGGTACAGTAATAACCTGACCGCGTTCAGCATAGGCTACGCCCTTGCTGCCAAGAGTCATAATCACCTTACCCTGGTTTTGATCCAGGATGTCTGCCTTGCCCTTGCCGGCAAAAAGCGTAGCTGCTTCGTGCTCGTTGGGCGTTAGGTAGGTCACCTTAGCCAAAAGCTCCGGCGGTACAGGAGCCACCGGTGCAGGATTGAGCAGCACAGGCACTCCCTGCGCCGCACATTTTTCTATAACATAGGCATTGGTAGCAGCAGGGATTTCATGCTGCAAAAGCACCATATCCGCCTTGCTGATAGCCTCCCATGCTTCATCAACCAATGCAGGTGATACCAAATCATTGGCCGCCTTAATAACAATAATAGTATTATCGTCCTCGGCTACTGTAATATGGGCAGTACCGCTATTTTCTCCCGGCAGTACCTTCACATAAGTGGAATCCACATTGTTATCCTGCAATGCCTGCAATACCAGTTGGCCGTAAACATCATCACCAATGCAGCCAACCATCATTACGTCCGCACCAAGGCGGGCAGCAGCAACAGCCTGGTTTGCACCCTTGCCACCGGGCGAAACCGTCAGGCGGTTGCCAAAAATAGTCTCGCCGGGATGCGCCCAGCGGTCACATTCTACGGTAATATCGATATTACAACTACCGATTACGACAATCTTTGCCATCTTAAAAACCTCGTTTATAAAATTTATCCTATTGTTTTTAATAACTGCGTATACCGAGCGTCTATCAAGCTTGGCTGCAGCAGATCCTCTAAAAAGCGTACCTGCTTGCGGCTGGTTTTTGGCATCGTCTGCTGCCAATAGCTGATAGCCAGCTGCAGCAACAAATGTAGCTGACGTTTTTTGCTTTTGTCTGCTCCTGCAAGCTGCCAAAAAAAGCTGTACCACTGGCGGAAGATTTCCATCTCCTCGGTCATGGCCGAGCGCGATACATTAGCTACAACGCTACGCATATGCCGCAGCAAAAGCTGTAGCCACGCGGCCTGCTCTGCCTCAGTCAAGGCTCTTTGCGAACGCCGCAGCAGCAGACGATATAACAGTGATAGCTCTACATAAGCACCACATGCCTTAGCAAAACCATCCCAGCCTGCATAGACCACAAAATGCAACTCCAGCTGCAAAAGCCATCTGCTCCACAGCTGCCTGTCACTCTGCTTCAGCAGCCAGCGCAGTGCCTCGCGCAACAAAAGCTGCGCCTGCTCACGCCAGCCACGGCGCGCCATACGCGCCGCCAGGCTCAGCCATTCGCTCCAAAAAGCTTCCAGCACAGGGGCCGCAATATCGCAGCTCAGCCAGCGCCGCAACAAAAGCACCAACGTCGCCTGAGCTGTAACAATGCGCCTGTCGCTTACGCCAAAGGCCAGCCTTTGCAGAAAAACCGCCGTCTGTGCGCACAGCGTGCCTTGACCTGCCAGCTGCAAAAGCCTTTGCTGCGCCTCAGCCAGCCAGTCACCAAAAAGCTCGTACTCCTGTCTGCGCAGCGCCATGAACAAACAGTCACCCATGGCCTGCAAAGCATCTGCATCACCGGCAGCCGTCAAAAGCCTGCTAAAGGCAGTGCGCGCGTCCTGCTGCCTACCCGCCCGTACAGCTACGCAGGCAGCTAATATCAGCTCTGTACCCATTACAGATTAATGTCGCCTTCGTACACAGCGCCAGAAACCGGATCCACCGTTACCAGCTGACCATCAACCAAGGCTACTGTCGCATTAGCCGCGCCCACGATAACAGGCAAACTACAGGTTACGGCAACAATGGCGGTAGAAGAGGTCAGCCCGCCCTCCTCAGCAATAATCGCTGCTGCTTTGGCGGCAGCAAACGGAACATATTCATCATTGAGCACATCCACAACCAGGATGTCACCCTTTTGTAGCTTATCCTTAAAGTCGGCAGCAGTTTTAGCAACGCAGATATGACCGCTCACGGCCTTGTTGCCAATACCGGTGCCACTAATCAGCTTGTTTCCCACAGTAACCACCTTAATCAGATTTGTGCTGCCAGGTGTGCCAATGGGTACACCTGCAGTGATAACAACCGAAGCTCCGTCCTTAATCGCACCATGCTGCAAAGCACACTGCAATGACAGCTCTATCATTTCATCAGTATTTACAGAATACGGTCCCAGAAGCGGCTGTACACCCCAATAAAGCTGCATAGCACGTACTCGCTGCGGCAGACGTGAAACAGCGACAACCGTGCATTGCGGCTTATATTTGGCGATCATCCGTGCCGTAAAGCCTGATTCTGTTATTGTCAAAATAGTATCAGCCTTAATTTCCTGAGCTATCTGCACCGTAGCATGACTAATGGCGTCGGTGGAATGAATGCGCTCGCTGATGCCCTTCTTTTGGAAGATGTGCACATAATCCAGGGCGTTTTCCGTGCGTACGGCAATCTTGGCCATCGTCTGCACAGCCTCAAGCGGATACCTGCCGCTGGCAGTTTCGCCGCTGAGCATAATAACATCGCTACCATCAAAGATAGAGTTAGCAACATCGCTGGCCTCAGCACGGGTAGCACGATAGCTGTTTATCATACTTTCGAGCATCTGCGTAGCGGTAATAACAGGCTTGCCTGCCTTATTGCAACGGGCGATGATATCCTTCTGCACCAATGGTACATCCTCTGTAGGAATTTCTACGCCCAAATCACCACGGGCAACCATCACGCCGTCAGACACGCTGATAATTTCATCAATATGTTGTACGCCTGCTTCATTTTCTATTTTGGAGATAATCCCGATAGAAGACCCTGCTGCCTCCAGCACCTTACGGATAGCGATAACATCGTCTGCCTTTTGTACAAAAGAAGCAGCAATATAATCCATGTCGTGCTCAGCAGCAAACAAAATATCTGCCCTATCCTGCTCAGACAAGAACGGTAGCTGCAGCTCTATACCTGGGCAGGCCACACGCTTACGCGAGCTAAGCTCGCCGCCGTTGACCACTTTAGTATAAATTTTGCTACCTTCGATTTTAGTTACCTTCAGGGATAACAAACCATCTGCCAGCAAAATGCTGCTGCCAACCTGTACCTCAGCAGGCAGGCCTACATAATTAACGTGCGCCATGTGGGCATCACCCAGGTAGTCATCCGTCGTCAGGCAAAAGTCATCACCCTCATTCAGATAAATCTTGTCATCAGCAAACATACCCAAGCGCATTTCCGGGCCTTTTGTATCAGCAATTGTTGCAACTACCTTGCCTGCCCTTTCGGCTGCCTGACGCACCAGTTCCAACCTTTTGGCATGGTCCTCGTGGCTACCATGTGAAAAGTTAAAGCGTGCTAAGTC
>CAVAHH010000053.1:0-9454 GCA_963588395.1 bacterium | reverse complement strand
GGACCTCTAGTCCCAGCTTTAAAGCCTCGACCACTATATAAGTGACCAAAGCCAGCAGCGCAATAAGCTCATGCAGGCTCATCTGATCACCCCCTCTCTACGTGAATTCCAACAATGAACTCCTTTCGGGAGGGACGCAGCCCTCCGCTGCAGCAGAGGACAACCGCTTACCGTTTGGTGGTAACACCTTTTCACGCTTAATATTTTATTGCAAAGCGTTAATTTGTGCAAGTTTTTGTTTTATGTTGCGTATGTTCACATAAAAAGCAGCGTAAGCCTGGGATGATGAACCCCGGCTTACACTGCTTTTTGTTTTATAAGTATTACTAATATCTATTGCTCTTATTTCTGCTCCAACAAATATATATCGCTGATTTCCTTCACTGTCTGCACATTAGTAGGAACCTGCCCGGTTTTTTGCACGCGGCGCAGCTCCAGCCCACGCACCAAAATATATTTATGGCTGCCATCACGCAGTGCATCAGCCAGCGCGCCTGTCTGCGGCAGCATCTCAATGCCCGGTTTGCCTGCATAGAACATAAAGCCCGGTCGCAAAAACTTATCAACATAAATAGGTGTAGCTTGGTCGCACTGCTCCGTATAAGCTCCGCTCATCGTCTTAACGCTGAAGCGGTCAGCAAGCACGGGCAACACAAAGGCAAAAGCCACACACATCGTTACCGCGCCAATCATCACGTGCAGCCATGCAGCCAGCTCGATATCACGGTAATAGATAAGCGCAAACACCGTCGCCGCTCCTAACAGCAGCGTCAGCACTCCCAGCATCACCAGACTGAAATCTGCCTCAGGCAGATATTGCGCGCCCACAATCCAGCCAATGCCCAGCAGAAGAAAGCTTAACCCGCTGCCCACAGCCCAGCTGTAAAAAGTGGTGTTATGCCGCAGCTTGGCCAGCATACGCGAAATATTCCAACCGATGATAACCGCCAACGCAGGAAACAGCGGCAAAATATACGATACAAGTTTTGTCTTGCAGATAGTAAAGAAGATAAAGACGAAAACCCACCAGATGTGGAAAAACAGCAGACTGCGCATATCATCAATGCGACTGTCCTGGATAGAAGCCTTGATTGCCTGCGGCAGCATACCAATCCAGGGGAATAAACCCAAAATCAGCACCGGGATATAGTACCAAAAGGTTACGCGGTTAGCATGCTCCGCCGTAGTAAAGCGCGTAATATTGTGAAAGCCCAGGAAGGTGTTGATAAATTCCATGCCATGCACTGTGTACATCGCATAATACCAAGGAGAAGCAATGAGCAGATACAGCAAAAGACCGCGGACAACATGCATCCGTAAAATCTCCCGCAACTGCCCCATAGACAGCAGATACAAAAAGATGATTGCTCCGGGAAAGACAATGCCAATGGGTCCCTTAGTAAGCGTAGCAAGCGCCATGCATATATACATCAGCCAATAGCGCCTGTCCATAAAGGCCAATAGCGCGCCTGTCATAAAAAACAGCAGCGTGGTATCTGTAACCGCAGCCTTGCCCATATAGAAAAACTCTATACAGCTGGTCAAAATCATGGCAGACCAAAAGCCTGCCCTCTCGCCAAAAATCCTCGTCGTGCCTACATATAGCATCACGGAGGTGGCGCAGGCCATGAGCGCCGCAGGAAAGCGCGCTGCAAATTCGCTATCACCAAAGATAAACTGCGTAATCGCCACCAGCCAATAGTACATAGGTGGTTTATCATACCAATAATTACCAAAAATACGCGGAGAAAGAAAATCCCCTGTCTCGAGCATTTCACGGGCCGTTTCTGCGTAAACAGGCTCGTCCGGGTCCAAAAGCGGCACGCCGCCAATACCGAACATTATAATAAATAGCGCTACACCTGCAACAAGCAGCAGACTGTTCTTTTCAATTTGCTTCATCTATAATCCTACCTCAAAATGTATAAATTTAAAGCCAGTGTATCACACGGCTCATTTTTTCTCATTTGTTTTGTTACCTGAAGTTTTGCTCTTGATGGCTGCTACATTAAAAACATCGCTGCCAAAGGCACGGATTGTTACCACTGCGCCTAAAACGAACGGCAGATATTCTGCTGTAAAACGCCACAGCACGGCCATGACGCCCTCCACACCATTAGGCAGAATGTTCGAAAACAGCACCAAAAAGCCTGCCTCCGCCACACCGCTGCCACCAGGCGTAGGTGAAAAATATAACACCAAATTGAGCAGCACCATACGTCCCATAACCTGCACAAGGTCAAAATCTATGTTCAGACCCGTAAAATACGCAGGCACGGTTGCATAAATAAATAGCAGGCTCAAGCCCGATTCCACAAAGGCGCGCAAAACCATCTTGGGATGCTTGCCCATAACAAAAACCGCGTTTTTGAACTCATTATACCAAACAATGCAATTATGCTGCGTAGTATAAGAAAGCTTGCGTGTAAGCCACGAAATAGCACGCTCGGGATAATCAGTACGGATGAGCGCGACAACGATCACCGGTAGTGAAATAAACAGCACCGAAAGCACTGTAAGCACAGACGCAGGCATCCATTTGACGATATCCTGGTCGCAGTGCAGTACAACCGGCACCAGCAAAATCAAAAAGATGATGGACATCACTGTGCGCACCAGCACCACCACTGTGGACTTGGCAACAGGCACCCCCGCCTTACGCATGAACATGACCTGCGCAATGGCACCGCCGCTGGCACCAGGAGTCACCAGCGCCAGAAAATAGTTACTCAGCACAACGTTCACCACCTGGCGGAAAGTGAGCTTGCCATCAGTCACATCTGTCAGCGTAATCAGACGCAGCCCATCAAAAAACAAACCTGCTGCCAGACACGACAGGGCCAACAGGATGCACCTCGGCTCAAACATAGTCAGATATTCGAGCGTCCTTATATCAAATGTAAAATAAATAACCGCCACCGAAATCAATAAAACAAAAGCAAAAAGCAATGCCAGGCGGAATAATATTTTTTTATTCATCTACTTAACTCCAGACGAGTTTATTTAGGTCAGCATGCATATGCCATAGCACGCACCAAAAGTACCCTTAGCAATCGGCAAAGGTAACAGGCTGAATATTTTCTGTACGCAAAAGCTCCTTGTTGCCGTCATCCAGATAAGCATCCAGCTCGTCACTCCAATGATACTGCCAGTGAAATACCTTACCCAGCTCTGCCGAATCAAGACCGGGATGGGTCATAATCTCGCTTACGCCATCCGGCAGCTGACGCAGAATGTTGGCTATAAGGCCGGCGTTCAAATGCCCACCTGCCAGCATACCGAAAAAATGCTGCGGATGGCGCAGTCCCAGGCTATCCGCCCTCACTGCCGCCATATCGGCGCAAAGGCTGAGGCCGCTACGTCCCACCATACGGCCAAGGCCTGTACTATAGCCACCCGTAAAGGTGTAGCCCTCCTTGGGTATACGCACTCTTCTAATATTATACTCACAACAGAGCTTTAATACAAGTGCATTAACACCAGGAAGCACATGAGTATGCTGATGACTGTCTACATGCGTCAAATTTACGCCTGCTGCCAGCGCCCGCTCCAGCTGCGCCCGTAGCTCGGCCTCCAGCTCACTGCGCCTCACACCACCTGTATAAAAGCGTTTGGCAAAGGCCACGTAATCTGGCAAAAATAAGCCGTCAGCGTCCAGCAGGCTGCGCACCTGCTCTGCAGGCAGCACAGACGGCACACTGCCAACCAGCGTCAAATGCACGCCTATGCCAAGTGCAGGGTTCTGCTGCGCCAGCTCTACTGCTTCCTGCCAAAAGGGGGCGCTGGTCATCAGTGAGGTGCTGGTGATAAATCCCTCCTGAAAGCCTTTGATAATACCTGCGTTAATCAATGGATGTAAGCCGAAATCATCGGCATTAACTATTAATTTTTTCATTTATCTACACCCTTTTATAATTGGCAAAGTGCAGCTTGACGTATCCACGCAAGGCCTCCCTGCCATATTTTTCTGCCAGCGCACGCGCGCAGGCCGTTGCCTGTGCTCCACCACCCTTGGGCAAAGCAGCTACACCTGCCTGCCGCGCCAGCTCGCCAAGCGTCCGCAAAAAGCGCGCCCGTGCCAAAACCGATGCCGCTGCCACCGCCAGATTGCTTTCGGCCTTAGGCTGCTGGCGTACCGTACAGCCTGGAAAGCGTGCTGTGAGCTCGCGCAGGTTCACCGTGGACTGGGTAAACTGGTCGATGAGCGCGCTGTGACAATCCTTTTGCCGAGCCAGCACCTGGCTGAGCGCCGCCACATGGCCATAGCCCAAAAGCTGGTTAAGCTTGCCGCCCTGCGCCGCCACCTGCTCATAGCGCAGGTTGTAGACAGAAGGCTTCAGCTCCAACACACTGTAATCCACAACAGTCGCCTTGATAACGTCCTCCAGCTCCAAAATTTTTTTATCCGTCAGCAGCTTGCAGTCCTTTACCCCCGCAGCCGACAGCTTGGCCGCCGTGGTGCCGTCAACCACCGTTGCCGCCACCACCAGGCTGCCAAAAAAGTCGCCCTTGCCCGATTCATCACTGCCTGCCCACTGGCCATTTGTGACCGTCGATCCTGCAGGCGCCGCCACCGCAGCCTGTGCTTCTTTACCCTCGAGAGCGGCGGCAATCCTGCTCTTGAGCACGCTGTCACCGGCATACACCAGCGTGAGCCCCTTCTTGCCGTTATATAGGCTCAGCGTCAGCTTAGCATCGCAAAACTGTGCTACCAGCTGATAACCATAATTTATCGGTTTTTCCTTAACCAGCGCAAGGCCCTCCTGACGGATCACTTCCTTAGCATGCTCTATATAATCCGCAAAAGCCTTTTCTGTTAACTGCTTCACTCTTATTCTCCTCTTTGTACGTAGTTTTTAGCCTTCCACTCCTCAAAGAGCAGATAGATGAGCGGTACAACCACCAGCGTCAGCAACGTTGAGGTCGTCAGGCCGCCAATCAATACTACACCCATAGACTGGCGCAGCTCCGCACCCTCGCCAATGCCCAAGGCAATCGGCAGCATGCCCAAAATTGTGGACAGCGTTGTCATCAAAATAGGACGCAGGCGCAGCGAACATGCCTCCAAAACGGCACTGCGGATATCCAGGCCTTTTTCCCGCTGCTGGTTGGCGTAATCTATCAGCAAAATAGCGTTCTTAGTTACCAGACCCAAAAGCATAGTAAAGCCAATCATGCTCATCATATTGGCCGTCTGCCCTGCTACCAAAAGGCCCAGAACAGCGCCGATAACGGCAAACGGCAGCGATGCCATAATAATCAAGGGCTGTGAAAAGCTTTCAAACTGCGCCGCCAGCACCATGTATACCACGACGATAGCCAAAATTACAGCCTTGTATACCTCCTTAAAGGAGCGTGCCATGTTATCAGCCTGACCGATCATCTTATAATTGTAGCCCGAAGGCATATTCAGCTCTGGTATATATTCGCTTTTTACCTTAGCGATTAAATCACCTGGCGAAACACCAACAGTATTTGCATACACAACTATCTGGCGCTGCTTGTCCTCGCGCTCTATACGCGTAGGACCGCTACCATATTTTATCGTCGCGATATCGCCCAGACGGATGAACCTGCCATCGGACGAGGAAACACGTAGGTTCTGCACATCATTGATGTTTGTGCGCTGCCCCTGCTCCAGCTGCAAAATGATATCATAATCGTTATCGCCGATGGTGTAGCTATTGGCAGTGCTCTTACCCATAATGGCCATTTCCACAACCTTGCCTACCTCGGTTGCGTCCAAGCCCAGCTCGCTGGCCTTGGCGTGATCCAGCTTCACCACGATCTCCGGCTGCTCCTCACTATCAGATATATCCACATCCGTCGCGCCCGGAGTCTGACGCAACATTTCAGCCAGCTGCAGCGCATAGCTCTTCAGATCCTTGATGTTGCTGCCGCGCAGGCCGACCTGCACCGGACGACTGTCACCACGGCCGCCGCCCTGGTTGGACACGACCGTCACCTTTAAGCCCTCCACGTTACGGAACTGCGCACGCAGCTCGTCCATTATCTGCTGCATGCTGCGCTTGCGCTCATCCGAAGGCTTAAGGCGCACGTCCAGCGATCCCTGGTTGACGGGGTTGCGACCGTTGCCGATGTTGAGCGCAACGATATCCACTTCTGGCAGACCGCTGATGTACTGCTGCAGCGGCGTTGCCAGCTCCACCGTCTTTTTCAGGCTAGTGCCAATGGGAGCCTTTACATTCACGCTAAATTCACCTGAATCATACGTCGGTTGAAATTCCGTACCCACAAAGGGTAGCAGCAGTAAATTTAAGAGTAGCGAAACAACGCCGACAGCCACAATCTTTTTGGGTCTTACAAGTGCCCACTGCATCAGGCTGTTGTACATCTCGCGCACGCTCTGAAAGCCTGCTTCAAACTTATCCAAGGCACGCTGTACAAAATGCGTGCGCTCCCTGCTAGCTGCCGCCTCGTCCTCGGCCTTAATCCAGTACGCCGACACCATAGGCGTCAGTGAAAAGGCTACAATAGTAGAAAAGGCTACAGCAAAAGCCACAGTCAAGCCAAACTGCTTAAAATATTGGCCGATGGTCTCACCCATGTTACCGATAGGCACAAATACCGCCATTAAGCTCAGCGACGTTGCCAAAATCGCCAGCGTCAGCTCCTCGGTCGCCTCACGGGCAGCGTGAAACGGCGTCTGACCCAGCTCTATATGACGGAAGATATTTTCGATAACAACAATCGCATCATCAATCAAAATACCGACAGCAAGGCTGAGCGCCATAAGCGACATATTATTTAGCGTAAAATCCATCACCTTCATGATAAAGAAGGTCGCAATGATGGAGGTCGGTATACACAAACCGCCGATAACCGTAGCACGGAAGTTGCGCAAAAACAGATAGGTTATGAGTAGTGCCAAAAAGCCGCCAAAAATGATAGCGTTCCATACGTCGGCGATGTTATCGCGGATATAGCTGGATTGGTCGCGTACCTTGGCCACCGTGATATCCGGCGGCAGGTTGCTCTGCTTAAGCTCCTCCATCCTGGCGTTGATGTTGTCGGTAACATCAACCGTGTTTGTCTTGGACTGCTTGCGCACAAAGGTCATAACGCAGGGCTCGCCGTTGGCGCTGGCAAAGGTGTCCTCATCCTCCCAGTCGTCAAGAACGTCGGCCACCTCGCCGATGTACACAGGTCGGCCATTGTCGTTGGCCACCACCACCTGCTTAATATCATCAATAGTGTTGTACTTGCCAACAGTACGCACCGTAATTTCCATAGCGTTGCTTCTGGCCTTGCCACCTGGCGTATTGTAGTTGTTAGCATTAATTTTATTTTTTATCGTCTGATAGGCTATGCCATATTCCGCCAGCTTTTCGGGCTTCAGCACAATACGGATAGCACGCTGGCTGGCGCCGAGCACGTTTACCTCGGACACGCCCTCCACCATTTGCAGCTCGTCCTTGATGTTATCCTCAATAATACGGCGGATTTCACCACGACTGCGACTAGCAGAGGAAAATGTATAGGCAACGATAGGACGCGAGTTAAGGTCTACTGTTTGCGTCACAGGCTCGTCAATATCATCCGGCAGTGACTTGCGTACGCTGGAAACCTTTTCGCGCACCTCACTGGCCTTCACCTGCGGGTCTACGCCGATATTGAATTCCAGCACTGTTTCACTATAACCTTCAAGAACTGTAGACGACAGCGTCTTGATGCCAGAAACCTGGCTGACGCGGTTTTCTATAGGCTTGGTCACCAGCGTTTCCATCTCCTGCGGCGACGCACCATCATAGGTTACACGCACACTGACGATGGGCAAATCCACATCAGGGTTCAAATCCACGCCGATTTCAGGGTAACAGCGGATGCCAAAAACCACCAGCAGCAGAATAAACATGGTGGTAAATACTGGTCGCTTGATAAATGTAGCAATCATCTTTATTTACCAGCCTTTGTCAGATCAATCTTACTGCCCTCGCGCAGCTTGTTGTGCCCCTCGATAACAATAACGTCCTTTTCGTCTACACCGCCAAGCACCTCGGCAATTTTGTCATCGGTATAGCCTACGCTCAGCACACGGCGCTGCACCACGCCCTTGTCATCAGCCACGAACACCGTCTGCTGGTCATCACGCATAACAATGGCCTGCACAGGTATCGTCAGCACGTTCTCCTTGGGCGATGCCACCAGCGCCACGTTAGCATACACCCCCGCCAAAAGGCCGGCACTGTTATCCACGCTCACCTCCGCCGCAAACGTGTGCGCAGGCGAATCAGCCACAGGTGCGATGCGGGTGATTTTCCCCACCAGCTTTTTGCCCGGGTAAGCGGGCAGGCTGATATCTGCCTCGTTGCCCACATGCACACCGGCAACCTGACCCTCGGGAATATTAATCGTCGTTTTCAGCCTGCTGATATCAGCAACTGCAAAAATGGGCGTACCAGCCTTGGCATAATACCCCTCCTGGTAATAGCGCTTGGAAACAATGCCGTCTGCAGGCGCTACCAGCACCGTACCTGCAGCCTTAGATTCCATCGCCTGCAAATTGCCACGTGCTGCCTCCAGCTTGGCAGCGGCGTTATCACGGGCAAAACGGTAATCATCCACTGTCTGCTGCGATACCGCGCCCGTAGTATAAAGCTTTTCATAGCGCTCCAAATCGGTTTCAGCCTTACGCAGGCTCGTCTGCGCATCCAGGTAGCTGCCCTTGGCGTTCAAAAGGCTGGCATCTGTATCCACCTGCTCCAAAACGGCCAGCACCTGCCCCTTAGCTACACGATCGCCCTCCTTGACGTACACCCTCTCCAATCGTCCGTCAACCTTGGCCGCCACCTCAGCCTGCCACTCCGGATCCAGGCTGCCAGAAAAGCTCAGGCCGGGCGTAATCGTTTGCCGCACGGGGTGAGCGGTAACGACGGCGACAGTGCGCACCTGCGACATTTTGGCGGCACGCGCCCTGTCCGCCTGGATGTTGCTATAAATGCGCCAGCCGATAACCGCACACACTGCCACCAGCAGCCCCACAACTATTTTGACCTTACGGTTTTTGCTATTCACCTTACATCCTCCCAACACATATAAATCCTTATAACCCACATCCTATCCCCATAACTTTAATTTTAGCTGAGTTTTGTAATTAATTACAGTTAGAGATATTATTATTATACTCCCTCTACACGCAAGTAGGCAAGAAAAAGGCACGCCGATAATCGGCGTGCCGTGTTTATAGCTTTACCAGCCTATGTTTTGCTTTGAGTGTTGCCGCCCTGCCTAAGCAGGACGGCGATGTATGAGAGTAAGAAGTAAAAGCTCAAAATTTGTAGTGATAGTTTTTAACGGTCGTCTCTCTGTTCCAGTTCCTCCGGACGGGCCATACGTTTGGCCAATTTGGTAACATGAGCAACACCGGCTGAAGCTCTGGCTGCGGTTACGGTCTGCTTCTCCACTACTGTCGAAGCGGTGTTGAAGATGTAGC
>CAVAHH010000052.1:0-9471 GCA_963588395.1 bacterium | reverse complement strand
TCCCAGGACTGACTGTGGACCGCTTTAACGATTTGCTGGTAACGCAGACGCTTTCCTTGGGCATTGAAGTGCGCAAGCAGATGATTTTTGAGCTGCTGATTAAAATTTTGCGCGAAATGGGTCAGGAAATCCGCGGCCTATATGAGCGCAATGATGTCAAAATCCGTCTGCTGGAGGGCATGGGGGAAGGTAAGCATTGGTTTGCTACCAGCCTGTGCCCCAATCCTGGCGAGGTGACGACGGAGATTGTCGAAAACGGTATAAAATATACCGTGGATGTCGAAAACGGCCAAAAGACAGGCTTCTTTTTGGATCAAAAATATAACCGTCAGGCTATTGCTAAAATTGCTAAGGGCAAGCACGTTTTAGACTGCTTTACCCACACAGGCTCCTTTGCGCTGAATGCGGCTCAGGGCGGCGCTGTGAGCGTCACAGCGGTGGATATCAGTGCCGAGGCCGTGCGTATGGCGGACCACAATGCGCAGATTAATGGTTATAGTGACGTTATGCATGGCCTGGAGGCCAATGTTTTTGATCTCTTGACTGACTTATTCAACAAGCATTCGCATGCATATGATTTCATTATCTTGGATCCGCCTGCCTTTACTAAATCGGGTAGCACGGTGAAGAACGCCATCCGTGGCTATAAGGAGATCAATTTGAAGGCTATGAAGCTGTTGCCGCGTGGTGGCTACCTGGCGACCTGCTCTTGCTCCCATTTTATGAAGGAGGAGCTGTTTGTGCAAATGTTGCAGGACGCTGCGCGTGATGCCAACGTATCTTTGCGGCAGATTGAGGCGCGTCAGCAGGCACCTGATCATCCTGTATTGTGGAACGTGCCGGAAACCTATTATCTAAAGTTTTATATTTTCCAGGTGGTGTGACTGCGTAGCTGTTGCTAACAGTGAAGGGAGGTATTCTGATGCAGGCGTTAGAGGGTATCAGGGTTTTGGATTTATCGAGGCTGCTGCCGGGACCGTATTGCACAATGCTGCTGGCAGATTTTGGTGCAGACGTTATCAAGATAGAGCAGCCTGGGCAGGGAGATTATTCCCGCAGCTTTCCTCCCTTCCTAAAAGATTTCGGCTATTGGCATTTGCAACTTAACCGCAATAAAAGAAGCGTGGTGCTCAACCTCAAGACTGCTGCAGGACGCAGAGCTTTTTTGGAGCTGGTGAAAACTGCGGACGTGGTGGTGGAAAGCTACCGCCCGGGGGTTTTGCAAAAGCTGGGCGTGGACTACGAGGCAGCCAGGGCAGTGAACCCGCGTATTATCTATTGTTCGCTTACAGGCTACGGCAAAAAAGGGCCGCTGGCGCAGCAGGCAGACCATGATATAGGCTATGTGAGCCTGGCAGGGATTACAGCCATGAGCGGTGAAGAACAGGGAAAGCCTGCTATCCCCGGCGTTTTGATGGCTGATATGAATGCGGCTATGGCTGCAGGAATGAGCATTATGATTGCTTTGCGGCATGCGCAGCAGACAGGGCAGGGTCAGGAAATAGATATTTCTTTGTATAATGTGGCGATGACGCTGATGCCGGGGGCTGCCAGCCTCTATTTTGGTAGCGGCTTTGTGGCGCAGCGAGGTAACAACTGGCTGACAGGGGCAAACGCCAACTATAATATTTACGCGACTAAGGACGGACGCTACCTGGCCGTTGGTTGCTTAGAAAAGAAGTTTTGGACTAACCTGTGTAATGCTTTGCAGCGCACGGACATGGTAGATGCCGTTGATGATAATAGCAGACACCCGTGGCTAAAGGAGCAGCTGGCACAGGAATTTGCCAAGCAGACGCTGGATGAATGGCAAAAGCTTTTGGCAGGACGTGATACCTGCGTGACACCTGTGCTGGATTTTGCGGAGGCGGTGGCGGCAAAGCAGACGCAGGCCAACGATATGGTGCTGGAGGTAGATGATGCCGAGCTTGGCCATTATAAGCAGCTGGGCTTTGCTATGAAGCTTAGCGCTACGCCTGCGGCCTTAAATAAGCGTGCGCCGCGCTTGGGCGAGGATACGCAGCAGGTGCTGGGTGAGGTACTTAGCGATCCGAAGCTGCTTGAGGATGTATTACATGAGATATAAAAAGAACGGGGCTGTAGGCAATACAGCTCCGCTTTTTGTCTGGTGCGGCATAATGGTAAAAAGTCACAAGTTTGCCGCTGATAAAAATCTGCTTATGTGTTACAATATAGATTAGATTTTTAGGAGGAATAATATAGAATGCATCAATATTTATTTTTTATAGGAGATTTCCCCGTGCGCATGTATGGACTTATGCTGTGTACTGCAATCTTTTTGGCAACAGGCACCGCCTACTTTTTGGCCAAGCAGGATGGCCGTTGGCATCAGCATATTTTGGATATAGGTATTTACGGTGGCTTTGCCGGTCTTATCGGTGGCAGGCTGTGGGATGTATTTTTCTTTGACTGGGATTATTACAGCGACCATCTTCTGGAGATCCCCTTCGTCTGGCAGGGGGGCATGGCGGTGCAGGGCGGTATGCTGGCAGGCATTGCCGCAGGCGTAGTTTATTGCAAGCTGCACGATATTGACTGGGTAGCCTTAGCAGATATTGTTTCGCCGTCGCTGCTCATCGGGCAGGCCATCGGGCGTATGGCAAACCTGCTCAATGGCGATGCCTTTGGCACTCCTACAGGTGGCAGCTTTGGCCTGCTGTACCCCGAGGGCACACTGGCGTATAAAACCTATGGTCCAGTGCCGCTGTGGCCTGCAGAGGTGTGGGAGGGACAGCTGGACGTTGTTATCTTCGCGCTGCTGCTTTTGTTCCGCACCACTAACCATGCGCGCGGACAGGCCTTGTGTATGTACGCTATGCTGTATTCAACTGTACGCTTCTTTTTGGAGATGCTGCGCGGTGATTACGCCGAACCGTGGCTGTTGGGGCTGAAGTCGGCACAGGCTACCAGTTTGGGCTTCTTCCTCTTTGCCTTGGTCTGCTTTATTTATTGTGGTTGGCGCGAAAAGCATGCGCCGCAGCCTGCAAAGCAGGGGGCAGGAAAAAAGGGGAAAAAGTAATTATTTGAATATGACTGTGGTGATCCCATAGACCTGGTGGCTGCTTTGCCGGGGCTATGGGATTAATTTATTAATGACAGGCCGTTTGTGCAGGCATTAAGGTGCAGGTTTAAAATAGGGTGTTTACGCGTGCAAGAAAATTGATATAACAAAAAAGCACTCAGCTTCATTGAAGCTAAGTGCTTTAAGTTCGTTGGTAGCGCTAAAGGGAATCGAACCCTTGATTTCGCCTTGAGAGGGCGACGTCTTAGCCGCTTGACCATAGCGCCATTTGGCTCCGGGACTAGGACTCGAACCCAGACCGAATGATCCAGAGTCACTTGTGCTACCATTACACCATCCCGGAGTGTCTAGTTCTTTTTGAGCACGCTCATCAGAACAATAACGATTATAGCAGATATAGTTGTATTGGTCAAGCCTTTTTTTGAAAAAAATCGAAGTTTTTTTTCGTAACTTAATCTTACAGTACAACATATGTTTGATACTGCGTTTGACGCTAGATTATAAACATGGTAAAATCATCTTAAAATCTATATTAAATGCTATTGAAAAGACATTCGTGATAGGAGTGAGCATATGAAGCTGATGCATCTTTCTGACCTGCATTTGGGTAAGAAGCTTAATGAATTTTCCTTGTATGATGATCAAAAATATATTTTGCAGCAGATTTTGCAGATAGTAGAGGAGCAAATGCCGGACTGTATACTTATAGCCGGCGATATTTATGATAAGTCTGTGCCTCCTGCAGAGGCGGTGACGCTGTTTGACGGCTTTTTGAACCAGCTGGCGTCCATGCAGCGCAGGGTGTGCATTATCAGCGGCAACCACGATTCAGCAGAGCGTCTTGCCTTTGGCGCGCATCTGATGGCTGGTAGCGGCGTGCATTTTGCAGGCAGCTATGATGGAACAGTGCAAAGGGTGGTGCTGCAGGATGAAGACGGCCCTGTGAATATCTATCTGCTGCCCTTTGTGAAGCCTTCAATGGTAAAGCATTATCTGGACGACGAGCTGGCGGCGCAGATTAACAGCTATCATGACGCGGTTAAGTTTGCGGTGGGGCAGATGGCGCCGGTGCAGGCTGAGCGCAACATACTTGTGGCGCACCAGTTTGTGACGGGTGCAGAGCCCTCAGGTAGCGAGAGCACAAGCGTCGGCGGCTTGGATAACGTGGGTGCAGAGGTTTTTGCCGGTTTTGATTATGTGGCGCTGGGGCATATACATCGCAGACAGAAGGTGGGGGATGGCTGCCTGCACTATGCGGGGGCGCCGCTCAAATATTCTGTAAAGGATTATGCGCAGGAAAAGACGTTGACGATAGTCAACCTGGGTGCTAAGGGAGATGTCAGCCTGGAGTTTGTTCTGCTAAAACCCCTACGGGATCTGCATAAGCTGCGTGGCAGCTTTGCTGATTTGATGCATGCGGGAAATAATGATGAACGGGCGGCAAAGGATTTTTATCATATTACGCTGACGGACGAGCAGGACGTGGTGGATGCAGTGCAAAGGCTGCGCTGCGTATATTATAATTTGCTGCAGCTGGATTATGATAACCAGCGCACACGTAGCGGAGAAAGCCTGACGCTGGATGTTGAAGTCTGCGACAAGCAGCCGTTGGAGCTGATAGGCGATTTTTATAGGCAGCAGAACAATGTGGATATGAGCGACGAGCAACAGAGGTATATAAAAAATTTATTGCAGCAAATGGGAGGTGAGTGCTGATGAAGCCTGTTAAGTTAGTTATGAGTGCCTTTGGCCCGTATGCGGAGCGTACGGAAGTAGATTTTGCGCGCTTGGGTAAGCAGGGACTGTATTTGATTACAGGTGATACCGGCGCAGGCAAAACCGTTATTTTTGATGCTATTTCCTATGCGCTTTATGGCAAAACCAGCGGCGGTGTGCGCGATGCCGCTATGCTGCGCAGTCATTATGCGGATGCGGATACGCAAACCTTTGTGGAGCTGACCTTCAGCCTGCGAGGGAAGGAATACCGCGTGTGGCGCAAGCCTAAATATGAGCGTCCTAATAAGCGCAGCCGTGATGCTAAGCCTGTTGTGGAGGGAGCCAGGGCGGAGCTGTTTTATCCTGACGGCCGTGCTCCTGTGACTATGATCCCGGAGGTTGATGAAGGCATAAGGGAGCTTTTGGGGCTTGACCACAAGCAGTTTACGCAGATTGCTATGATTGCACAGGGGCAGTTCCGTAAGTTTTTGGATACTAATACGGATGAGCGGATAAATATTTTCAGCGATTTGTTCCATACGTATTTTTACCGCGATTTACAGGGGAGAATTAAAGCTGATACTAAAGGTAAGGAAAATAAGCGTGATGCTATGCGCTCGCGCATCAGGCAGTCACTGGAGGGGATAGACTGCGGCGACAGGCTGCAGGCAGAGCAGCAGCTACAGGAGTGGCGCGAAAGTAGATTTAAGGAGTGCGACAAGGCGTGCCTGGATGAGGCATTGGCTTTGCTTTTGCAGCTGGTGACCGGGGACGAGGCGGTGCGTCAGGCAAATGGGCAGGATTTGCAGCTGGCAGAGCAGCAGCTGGCGCAGGTTGGCGAAAAGCTGAAGAGCTTTGAAGGCTTGGACGCTGCGGCAAGAGCCTTGCGCTCCGCTGAAAAAGAGCTTGCAGAGCTAAAGAGGCAGGCTGACGATGAGGAGCGGGTGCAACAAGAGCATAGAGACGCTGTGACAAAGGCAGAGCATGATCTGGCTGAGTCGCAGCAGGCACAGGTTAAGGCGCTTGAGCACGAAAAGCAGCAACAGGAACTAATGGCGCGAAGGCGCGAGCTGAGCAATTTGCAAAAGCTGTTGGAGGATTATACGAAGCTATATCAACACTATCAATGTATACGCCTGGAATGTAAGAAAAAATACGATGAGAGTGAGTATAAAACTAATTGTTATACTAAAACGAAGCTGGATTACCAAAAGGAGCAGGCAGGGGAATTGGCGCAGGCTTTGCTTCCTGGCATTCCCTGCCCTGTGTGTGGCAGCCTTGTGCATCCGCGTTTGGCAGTTAAATCACCTGAGGCTCCGACTAAGCAGGAGGTGGAGCTGGCAGAAAAAGCGGCAAAGGCTGTGGAAGCCGAGCTTAATGAGCTTGCCGGTCGTAGAAAAACCGTAGAGGGAAATGTTCGTGAGAAACACAGGGAGCTGCTGGAGCTGGCTGAAAGCTTAATCCAGTGCAGCGATACGCAGGCTATTGTTGATAAGCTGCCAAAAATATTTGAGGATTTTCAGGGGAAAGAAAGAGTATTAGATGAGCAGCTGCGTCCTTTGAACGCATTAACGCGGCAGCTGCCGGCGCGTGAACGGACGCTGAAGCAGGCTAAGGCGCAACAGGAACGTGCGCAAAAGCAGGCTCAGGAGCGTGCGCAAAAACTAGCTGCGGCTACCAGCTTGGTGCAGGAGCGCAGGAACAGCGTGGACGGGTACAAGCAGCAGCTGGCAGGCGTCAGCAGGGAGGAGCTTTTGACGCAAAGGCAGCAGCTCGAGGCGGCAAAGGCAGACTGCGCTACAAGAGACAGGAGGCTGTTTAAGGCAATAGAAACTAACAAGAATATTCACAACAGCGTGAGCCGCGACATGGAGATCTTGGCACAATACGAGGCAGCATATCAGGAGCTTGATGACTTGAACAGGACGTTTAACGGCAATCTGACAGGCAAAAAGCACGTTAACCTGGAAGCCTACATCCAGATGCACTATTTTGATAAAATATTGCGGCGTGCCAACACACGCCTGCTGCACATGAGCAGAGGGCAGTATGAGCTGGAGCGCGAGGGGTTGCATGGCGACGGCGGCAAAAAGGGTAACAGCAAAACAGGTTTGGATCTGGTTGTGAGGGATTACTACAGCGGCAAGCTGCGCAGCGTCAAAACCCTGAGTGGTGGCGAATCGTTCATGGCATCGCTGGCGCTGGCGTTGGGGCTGGCGGACGAGGTGCAGTCCAGTGCCGGCGGCATTCAGCTTGACGCCATGTTTGTGGACGAGGGCTTTGGCTCCTTAGACGACAGCGCTCTGCAGCAGGCTGTGGAAACGCTGCAGGGATTGAGTGAGGGACACCGCCTGGTGGGCATTATTTCGCACGTGCACGATTTACAGGAGATGATTGATAAAAAAATTATCGTCAAAAAAAGCCTGGGAGTGCAGGGCAACGGTAGCGAGGTAAAAATCCTGCTTGATTAGCAGAAAAAAATCCTGTGTAAGACTACAAAAGCACTTTACCATGTAGAAGCAGTGTGGTAAAATTATCCTTATATTTTAAGGGCAATTTTATTGCCGCGCAGCCTGCAGCAACTTTGCAGGACTAATGAGCAGGGGGCTTGATGATGCAACTATTGGAAGAAAAAATTGTAAATGATGGCGTTATTAAAAGTGGCAATGTCCTGAAGGTTGACAGCTTTTTGAACCATCAGATTGACGTTCCCTTCATTGCTGAGCTTGGCAAGGAACTAAAACGGTTATTTGCAGACCGTCCTATTAATAAAATCCTGACTATCGAAGCTTCGGGAATAGGTATCGCCTGCGTGGCAGCGATGTACTTTGGCGTGCCTGTTGTTTTTGCCAAAAAATCTAGTGGCAGCAACATGGATAAGGATGTTTATTTTACGCAGATTTATTCCTATACCCACAGCAAGACGAACGATGTTGTTGTATCCAAAAGATTTTTATCTAAGGATGATCATGTGTTAATTATAGATGATTTTTTGGCTAACGGCTGTGCGCTAGAGGGCCTGATTGACATTGTGCGTCAGGCAGGTGCTACAGTGGAGGGTGTCGGCGTTGCTATCGAAAAGGGCTTTCAGGGCGGCGGTGATAATCTGCGCCGGGCAGGTGTCAACCTGCATTCCTTGGCAATTATTGACGAAATGGATGCCAAGACCAATACCGTTGTTTTCAGACATGAGGATTGAACTTATAAAGGTTAGATGCGCATTGTAAAAGGAGCTGCAGTATGAAAATTATTGATGCTCACATGCATTATTACAACATAGATGGTTTTGTACAGGTTGCAGCCAAGGCAGGCTATGAAAATACAGAGGCCTGCTGGCAAAAAATCTGCGAGGACAATGGTATTGTCTTTTCTGTGGCTATGGGTAATACCAATTACACTGCGTCTAAGTATGGCGGCGTACCGCCACGCCTAATAGACCTTTCAGCGCCGTATGATGAAGAGCATTACAACCAACCGCATAACATGGGTTACTGTATGGGTGTAAATAGCGAGGAGATTACAGAGAATAATGCCGAAAAAACAGCGCAGGAGTTTGAACGCTTTATAACGGATTCACATTGCTTGGGAATAAAACTGTACCCTGGCTATAATGCGGTTTATGTCAATGATAGGAGGCATTGGCCGCTGTTTGAGTTGGCACGTGCCTACAGGGTGCCTGTGGTTATCCATACTGGAGATACGGCGTGGACGAGCGGCCTGCTGAAGTATTCGCATCCGTTGACGGTGGATGAGGCAGCGGTGGGGTTTCCCGATGTGACCTTTGTCATAGCACATTGCGGCTGTCCTTGGTTTGCTGATGCAGCAGAGGTAGCTTGCAAAAATGCCAATGTATGCATAGATCTATCAGGCTTGATTGAAGGGAACCCCAAGCTGCTACCGTTGTTTGAAAGACAAGCCGGTTTTTTCAGACAGCTTCATACCTGGCTTAATTATCTGGGTGATTATAGTAAGGTGATGTATGGCAGTGATTGGCCATTAGTGAATATACCGCTTTATATACGCACTATTAGCCACATCGTGCCAGAGCAGTATTATGAAGGTGTTTTTTATAATAATGCGTTGCGTATCTTTAGCAAAATTGGCGCATTGCTGAAGGAGTGAAAAGGCTGACGTGGGACAAATGGATATTAAAGAAATAGAGGCAGGCCTGAAGGATTGGGAGTTTCTGCGTAAGCTGCCGCAGCAAATAGGGGAGTTTAAACTTGTATGCGGTACAGGCATCAGCGGCCAGATTTTAAATATCGCCGCTTATGTTCACGAGGCATCACATTGCAGACTGGATCTTACTTATACAGCAGAAACCTTTGACTATGTACCTGTGAAAACAGTGGGGCTGCACACCTTTCGTGATGTACGGTTCTTTTGCCGTGATAGGGAGCATTTTGCTGAGCAGATGCTGTGTGAGCTGCCGGATATACTGGAGAGCATAGATAAGAAAAAACAACATAAAATGCCCTTTGAGGCTAAGGCTTTAGGGTTCGAAAAATGGGATTATCGGAAAAGCCTGCCGCAGCGCATAGCAGGCTATGAGCTGTACATTACGCCTGATAATCCGTTGCCATATATCAATGGTTCGGTAATCTTTTTGGATTATACGGATTTTGCTCATGGAAACCAGATATATTTTTCCTATAACATTTTTCGCAACGAATTATTTGCCGAAATGCGCAAGCATAATTTACCATTGACGA
>CAVAHH010000051.1:0-9498 GCA_963588395.1 bacterium | reverse complement strand
ATGAGCACGAGCACGAGTATACGCCGCATGAGCATCAGCACAAGCACGAGCACCGTTATGCCGCTGGGAACCTTGTTATCTTTAAGGCGTGCATACATATTATCTATAACATATTCCGGCACCTGCTTATGTTCCGGCCGCAGCAGATTACGGCGCTTGGCCTCCTCGAGGCTTACATCCGTAAAATCAAGCACATACACACGGTATTTGTATTCCTCTGCCATTTTTTTATAACGGCTCAGGTCGCTGCTACGGATATTGGTGGCATCAATAATAGTAAAACAGCCACGCTGCATGCGCTCCTGCAGCAAATGCTGCAGCTCGGGCCACACGCTGTTATCAAAAAACTGGCTGATACACAGCTTTCCCTGCACGTTCAAAACAGGAGAAGCATGCTGCAGGCGAAAATCATCCGCACACAGCACGTACGGCTCCAGCCCCTGCTGCTTAATAAATGTGCTCTTGCCGCTACCGGGAATACCACGTAAAAGTAACAAAACTCTCATCTATATCACCTCTGTCTACTCACAAAAAAAGCCTGCCGCACCGCTATAAGCGCAGTGCAACAGACTCTGTCATTTCAATCTTAAAACAATCGCTCAATCAGATTAAGGAACCGGTATAAATGAAAAATAGTCTGCTACTGGGCCTATGGTGCCAAAAATATTATCACGGTTGGGGCATTGCGATGAATATTGATTGCTGCAAGCTTGTGGCAAATTATTTTTCAACATGATATATCATTCCTTTCACAAAAAATCTTAAGCTCCTGCTTAAGTCACTATTAAGATAACACTTTAGCTAACGCTTGTCAATGCGACTGGTAGAACAAGTTTTAAACGCAAAAGCACAGCCCCGCCACCACTTGGCAGCAAGACTGTGCTCTTTTATTGCTTGGCGCTATGACAAAGCGCAAGGCTTAATATTTTATTTTACAGCTTCAGCGCAACGGTGGCACAAAGTCGGATGCTCTGCGTCGGTGCCAACCTCGTCACTGTAAATCCAGCAACGCTCGCACTTGTGACCCTCGGCAGGCTCAACAGTAACCTTCAGATCCTCACGGCCGGTTGCTTCAGCGCCGCTGGCAGCACCCTCGACTACAACAGCCTGGGATACAATCAGCAATGTTGCCAAATCCTTTTCTACAGATTTAAGGATAGCAAGAGCTTCGCCCTCGGCATGCAGCTCAACCTTAGCATCCAGGGAGTGACCAATCTGCTTGTTGCGACGTGCCAGCTCCAATACCTTGGTGATTTCGCTACGAATTTCAATGAAGTTATCCCATTTAGTTTCCAGAGCCTCATCGATATAGGACTCCTTAACCTCGGGCCAAGGCAGCATTTGTACGGATTCGGGCGCATTAGCAGGCTTCTTCATAAACTGCCAAACCTCTTCCATAGTAAAGCTCAAAACTGGTGCCAGCATAACGATCAAATCCATCAGGATTTCGTGCATAGCGGTCTGAGCGCTGCGGCGTTCCTTGCTGTCTGCCTTGTAGGCATACAGGCGGTCCTTGAGGATATCCAGATAGAAGCTGGACATCTCCACGGTGCAGAAGTTGTGGATTGCATGGTACAGCACATGGAAGTCATAGCTTTCATAAGCAGCAGTTACCTCTTTTTTGAGCAGCTGCAGGTGCATCAGTGCCCAGCGGTCCAGCTCCAGCATTTCATCAAACGGAACTGCATCGGTTTCGTAGTTAAAGTCGTTGGTGTTGCCCAAAATGTAACGGATAGTGTTACGGATCTTGCGGTATACCTCAGACAGCTGCTTCAAAATCTTAGGAGAAATGCGGATATCTGCCTTGTAATCCGAGGAAGCAGTCCACAGGCGGATGATATCAGCGCCATATTGCTTAATTACGTCCTGCGGAACGATGACATTACCCACAGACTTAGACATCTTGCGACCGTCGCCGTCAACTACGTAGCCATGGGTCAATACTCTTTCATAGGGAGCGCGGCCCTTAACGGCAACAGAGGTGAGCAGAGAGGATTGGAACCAGCCACGATGCTGGTCGCTGCCCTCCAGGTACATGGCAACAGGCCAGGACAGCTCCGGACGCTTAGCAGCTACTGCCATATGGGAGGAACCGCTATCGAACCATACGTCCATGATGTCGGTTTCCTTGTGGAAATGCTTGCCGCCGCACTTAGGACAGGTGGTGCCTTCAGGCAGCAGCTCCTCAGCGCTGTGTGCCCACCAGGCGTCGCTGCCTTCCTTTTCAAACCAGTTGGCAACAGCGTCAATGGTAGCATCGTTAATCAAATGCTCGCCGCAGTCGTCGCAGTAGAACACGGGGATAGGCACGCCCCATACACGCTGACGGCTGATGCACCAGTCGTGACGGTCGCTGACCATGTTGTGAATGCGTTGCTCGCCCCAGGAAGGAATCCATTGTACGTCTGCAATAGACTTCAAGGCCTCATCACGGAAGCCGTCGATAGAAGCAAACCATTGGCTGGTAGCACGGAAGATGATGGGGTTCTTGCAGCGCCAGCAGTGTGCGTATTGGTGCTTAATGTTTTCCTTGCCCAGCAGGCAGTTGAGCTCGGCCAGGTATTTGAGTACCGGAATGTTGGCATCAAAAACAAACATACCCTTAAAGCGCTCGCCTGCTTCCTCAGTCAGCTTGCCCTGTGCGTCAACCGGGCACAGAATCGGCAGCTTATATTTCAAGCCGGTTTCAAAGTCGACATCACCATGACCAGGAGCGGTATGTACGCAGCCGGTACCTGCTTCGGTGGTTACGTAATCAGCCATAACTACCAGAGAACGGCGGTTGTTATATTCGGGGAAGGGATGTACGCATTCAGCATATTCCATTTCCTTGCCCATGGTGGTGCCAAGCACGTTGCTCAAATCCTTGTGGCAGACAGCGCCAACCTTATCCAGCAGATCCTTAGCCATAAAGAGTACCTCACCCTCGCATTCAACCCAAGCATATTCCAGTGCAGGGTTCAATGCAACAGCGACGTTGGCAGGCATAGTCCACGGGGTAGTGGTCCAAATTACCATGTAGGCTTTCTTGCCCTTGGCAGCCTCAGGCATTTGGCCATTATCCTTAACCAAAGGCATCTTTACGAAAATGGTCGGGGTCTTTTGCTCGCCATATTCAATTTCTGCTTCAGCCAGAGCGGTTTCGCAATGTGGGCACCAGTAAACAGTCTTTTTGCCCTTGTAGATATAACCCTTATTGGCCATGCTGCCAAATACGCGGATCTGCTCTGCCTCAAAGCTGTGATGCAGTGTTACATAGGGATGCTCCCAGTCGCCCAAAACGCCCAGACGTTTGAAGTCCTCGCGCTGGATATCAATCCATTGCAGAGCAAAATCGTGGCATTTACGGCGCAGTGTCAGCGGGTCCAGCTCATTGCGGTTCAGTCCCAGCTCCTTAATAGCAGCGTGCTCGATAGGCATGCCGTGGGTATCCCAGCCGGGAACATACGGGGTGTCGAAGCCACGTGCGTATTTATATTTGATAATGATATCCTTCAGGATTTTGTTGAGAGCATGACCCATGTGGATTTTGCCGTTTGCATACGGAGGACCGTCATGCAGAACGAATTTAGTGTGACCCTCATGCATGGCCTGCTTCTTAAAGTAGATATCGTTGTCCTGCCAATACTTCAAAATTTCGGGCTCACGCTGCGGCAGGCCTGCACGCATCGGGAACTCTGTTTCCGGCAGATTCAGTGTTTTGCCATAATCCATTAGTAAAAACCTCCAATTTTATAAAACAAAAAAATAAAACATATTTGCATCCTGCCAAAGCGGCAGAAGAAAATTAAAAAGCTCCGTCCCACTAAGGGACGAAGCCATAATTAACAATTAATCAAAAAAATACTCCGTGGTACCACCCTCATGACGGCAAAAACGCCAGCCACTCGTGCGCGCTTTATCGGGCGCTCCCGTATGCAGCTACTTAAGTTCGCCACACCCGCTCCAAAGTGATTTTCACCTGCTCTGCCTCGTCCGGACTTGCACCATACTCCGGCTCGCTTAACCAGCGCGGCACGCTACTGTCTTCATCATCGCGTTAACAAATATTTAGAAACGCTATTATTATACATTAGTAAAGGAAAGAAGTCAAGAAGCGAAAAGCATTATATATTGTAAGCATTAACAAAAAAAGTTCACAAACGCACGCTTGCACAAAGCATTGCTTTATGTTATATTATAGACAAAAGACAACCGCCCACAAGGTGGGTTGCCCGTTAATGAAGTGTAGAAAAGTCCACTCCGTCGCCGGCCAAAGTTCAGGAGTGGTTTTTCTATGTCCATAACTATTACTTTTTGTTCTTAAAAATGAACGCCAGTAACGCTACGATAAAAATTCCAAAGGACATTAGATCCTGGAAACTGAAATATACCATAGACATCACCTCCATTCCGAAGAATCTAGGCAATGCCACCCTGTAACACGGTCACCTCGCATAACATTCTATCATACTAAGCCAAAACATACAACAAACAAGCTGTGAAGTTTGTGTTGTATGTTTTGGCTTTTAATTTAAGATTGCAATTATTCACTTTTCATACTTAAACCCAAACACCCCAAAGCCCTGCCCCTGCGTCAGGTGACTGACGTCGTTGAGGCGGAAGATAGCGTGCTCATGCCATTTGTTGACGCCCAAAACCGTGAGGCTGGCAGGCTGCACATCCACCGAATAGTTATGCTCCACCACCTGGCGCATGTCCATTCCCAGCCAGCGGAAGATAATATTCTGAATGGTGCCCTTGTGCGCCACGATAATAAGGTTTTCGTGCTCCACATCCGCACACTGCCACAGACCGTGCACGCTGCGACGATAGAATTCGTTGCGCGTTTCACCGCCGGGATAGTTGCGGTGGTTAAGCTCCTGCTCGCTGGCAGGCTTACAAAAATGCTTTTTGGCCTCTTCCTCCGTCATGCCTGCAGCCATACCGTTATTCTTTTCGCGTAAAAAGCGGCAATACTCAATATCACCGTCAAAGCCAAGGCCACCTGCAATAATACGTGCCGACTCTGCCGCACGCTCCAGGTCGCTGGCCAAAATGCGTAGCTTGACATCCCGCATTGCAAAATCTAACGCCAGCTTTTCCGTCAGCGCCCCAATCTGCACTCGTCCCCTTTCCGTCAGCTGCGAATCGGTCCAGCCTCCGGTCAATCTTTGTGTGTGGTGTGTCGCCTCACCATGGCGCACCAAGATAATCATCATTCAGCCTCCGCTTTATTCTTCGCCCTGTGCAGCAAAATTCTTCAGCAGCTCCACCTGCGTTTCCAAAAGATGCAGCATATTCTTGCGATGCAGTGCTGCCTTTTTCACCTGCTCGTTGTACGCCTGCTCTGCCATGGCAACCTTGGCGTCAGCCTCAAAAATAATCTTGCGGCTGCGCTCCTCGGCATCGCCCACCAGCTGACGGTACTTGGTATTTGCCTCCAGCATCATTTTGCCGGCCTCACTGCGTGCATCCTCCAGCAGCTTGTTGGCCTCACTGGTAGCATTGTTAGCACGCTTTTTGCAAATATCCTCTGTAGAAATGCGCAATCTTACGGTTTCTGTTTCGGTACTTCTACGCATCTTTTCACAATAAGCTTTGGCCTCCTCGCGTAGCTTGTTACATTCTGCCATCGTCGCCTGCAGCATATTGTCCGTCTTGATCTTGGTCTGGTTGTACAAATCCTCGGCGTGGGCCATGGTGTCATCATGCAGCTTTTGTGCCGCTGCCTTAGCCTCGTTCAGCTGCTGCTCGCACTTTACAGCTGTTTCCTTTTCTAAAAGCGCCGCCTTCTTCTCGCTGGACGCCTTCATCTCGTCCGCAGTTTCCTGAGCTATGGTCAACGTGCTCTGCATCGTTGCTTCCATCTGCTGGTAGTATTCCAGCTTAGAGCTAATGCGTTCAATAGTTTCCTTCTGCTCCAGGTTGTCCAAATACAGATATTCGTATTCCTTAAGCAGCATCGCCATGAACTTGTCAACCTCTCCCACCTCGTAGCCGCGAAAGCCCTTAGAAAAGGTTTGTTTTTTTAAATCCTCAGGAGTAAGCATCCTTCATCCCCCTATATATAACGCTTCAGCGTCACACTAATGCGTCCCTTTTTTGTTGTGCCCCTGATTTCTTCCACCTCTACCCTGCCGCGTCCGCGGAAGGAAATAACATCACCTGCGTTCACAGGCTGGGCTGCCTTTTTGGCCTCTTTCCAATTGACCTTAACATTAAGACTTTTAATTTCATCTGCCATACGGCTGCGACTCACGCCATAGCCTGCTGCTGCCACCGCGTCCAGGCGCAGGTCGGCAACTGTAGCGTTAATCAGCTTCACCTTTTCTTCCTTCTGTAGCAACTCCTCGCGCGCAAGCTCCTTGAGCGTCACAGGAGCGGCACCAATCTGCGTCAGGTTGCCTGTAAGGTAATTCACCAGCGATTTTTCTACCACCAGTTGCGCGCCCTCTGGCACAAAGACAATGTCACCCAAGGCCTCGCGTTTACAGCCCGTGCCCATAAACGCACCCAAAATATCGCGGTGGGACAAATCATAATAGCGCTTGTCCCAGGCCGCCAAAAAGTACGCCATGCCAAAATCGGGCTGACCATAAAAATCCTCGGCGACAAAGGCCACCTTCACGCGCTCCGCATTGGCAAAGCCGCCGTCGCTGGCCAGCTTGATGTTTTCAAAATTAGCTGCGATGATTTCGGCCACATTGTAGGCGTGCGGGTCCAAAAACTCGCTCACGCGGTACTTGCGCGATTTATTAGCACCCTCTGCCAAATCCAGCAGCTTAGCCGCCAGCTGCTCGTCGCCGCCGGCCTTAAAATAGCGCAATATTTTTTCTCTATCTGCCATAAATCAGTTCCCCTGCAATTCCCTGTTGCGCTGCAGCACAGCCTGCACGGCATCATAAAAGGCTCCGCGCACACCATGGTTTTCCAGCGCATGGATGCCGGCGATAGTGGTGCCGCCAGGGCTGGTAACCTGGTCGCGCAGCTGCGCAGGATGCAGGCCGCTTTCTACACACAGCTTGCCACTGCCTGCCATAGTCTGCGCTGCCAGCTTAATGGCCAACGCGCGCGGCAGGCCGGCGCGCACGCCTGCATCTGCCAGTGCATCAATAATCACAAAGCAATATCCTGGGCCGCAGCCGGAAATAGCCGTAATAGCCTCCAGTGCCTTTTCGTCCACAAATTCCACCTCGCCGCAGCTGCTGAAAATTGCTGCAGCAGTTTGCTTCATTTTCTCGGTAGCCTTGTCATCGCAGCAGATGGCCGTCATGCCGGCGCCTGCCGCCAGCGGCGTGTTGGGCATGGTGCGTACCACTGGGAACCCCGGCGCATACGCATGCAGCTGCTCAATGGACACACTGCCCATAATAGAAAGCACCCAGGCATCCTTTTTAAAGCAGGCCACCAAATCAGCCGTAATGGCCACAGGCGCCACCTGCGGCTTTACGGCGAAAATAACCAAATCCGCATCAGCCACGGCCGCCTTATTATCGGTAGTCGTATTAACACCATAGGCAGCGTGCAAGCTGTCAGCGTGCTCCTTAGTAGGCTCCCCCACAGTAATCATCTCAGGCTGCACCAGGCCGCCGCCGATAATTCCCTTGATAATGGCCTTGGCCATAGCGCCACCGCCAATAAAAGCTATCTTTTTAACTGCAAGCTTTGTTACTTGTCCCATGGATTATTTCCCCTCTCAACATCTTCCTCATGCTCCGCACCTGCGTCTATATCTACATTTTTGGGTGCGCAGATCAAAATATTGCGGCCGATTTTTTTCATAGTGCCGCCAAGAGCATACACGGTGCCACTGACGAAATCGGTCATTCTTTTGGCAACAATGTTATCGGTATTGCCAAAATTAACTACTACAGGCTGGTTATTGCGCAGATAGTCGGCCACCTTTTGCGAATCGTTAAAATCCGCAGGCTCCAGCACCACCACCGTCATCATTTTATCAGCAATAGGCAGCTCTATAGTTTTTCCCCTCATCTGCTTTGGCTTATCTGCTTCGGCAGTCTTGGGTTCTGTTGCCTCCGTATTATGCATCTTAAACGGCAAAACAGTGCTCCGCTCACGCTTAGGCTCTGCTTCTTGTGTAGCTGCTTCTTTTTTAGAAAAAAAGCTCTGCCTTTTCTTAGGCTGCTCCTGCTTGGCAGGCTCCTTTTCCGGTTCATCCTCTAAAATTTCTTCCTCATCATAGAGGCTCAGGGCGTTCATGATTTTGTCTACAATGTTCATTACGTCACCAACCTTTTATATATTCATGACTTAAAACTTTAAGCTATAATCACGCTGGCCAAAGAGCGCCGTGCCCACACGCACGATATTGGCACCCTCCTCGATGGCAATGCGGTAATCGCTGCTCATCCCCATAGAAAGCAGGTCAACATCAGAGCGCAGCTCCTTTAGACGGGCAAAAGCGCGGTAACCTGCTGCAAAAACAGGCCGTGTTTCCTCTACATCATCGCACTTTTGGGCAATAACCATCAGGCCGCGTAGGCGCACGTTTTTGTATTCATCAATCTTTGGCAACAGCGCCAGGTAATCCTCCCTGTCCAGGCCGAACTTCTGCTCCTCGTGCGCAATGTTAAGCTGCAATAAAATATCCTGCACTTTGCCTATGCGTGCCGCCTCCTTGTCTACCGCCGCCAAAAGATGCTCGCTGTCGATGGATTCAATTAAATCAAACAGTGCCACCGCCTGGCGCGCCTTATTGCTCTGCAAATGGCCGATTAAATGCCAATAGCCATGCCTGCCTAATGCCTCCTGCTTATGCTTGGCCTCCTGCACGCGGTTTTCACCCACATTGGCCACACCCAGGGCCTCAATATCTGTAATGACCTCTGGCGGATGGTTCTTTGTAACTGCCACCAATGTCACGTTTTTTCCTGTAAGCGCGTCTTTATTCTTACGTGCAGCCAGCGCCGCAGCAATAGCGGCCTGCACCTGCTTCAAATTATCAGCTAACAATTTTTTTGCCTCCCAAGCTTGCAGCAAAATGATTTATAGCAAAGATTCTGCTTTTATTGAGCATTTTCTGCTCCTCATCCTTATATTGTAGCATAGCTGCACGGCCTTGTCACGACTAAAAACAGTTGCCCATATATATTCTTTCCACAGCATCTTGGTCGCTATCATAGTCGCTATCTTGGTCGCTGGCAGCGACTATGATGCGACTATGTTATACGGTATATCTGCGTCTCCCCTAGCCTGCAATGCTCACAGCGTTTTCCTTAACGCCTTCGATTGCCTCTCGCAGAGCAGTGCGCAGCTCGGGATTAAACAGCTCGATAAAGCTCACAGGCTTGTCAAAGGGCGGCCTTTGCAGCTCCTTGACATCATCCATATAGCCGTTTTGCTCAATATGGTTGATAATCTTATGCACAAAGGCTATCTGCCTCCGGTTCAGAGAAAGGTTATGGAAATCGGCAAACAGGCTTCTATTTTGTAAGCAAAGTGATTGCAGTAAGTGCAAGCGTTGAGGCTGGGACAAAACCAGCTTCTAAAATTAAG
>CAVAHH010000050.1:0-9530 GCA_963588395.1 bacterium | reverse complement strand
GATTTGATTTACCAGCAGTTCATTGCCTCGGCTGACGGGGAGCAGGATGTAGATAATGGCACTGCCAAGGGCAAATATACCTATTCCTGCTTTGTTATCGATGGCAAGGCGTCCGAAACCTTTGTGCGTTTGCAGCCCGGGGAGATTACCGGCGTGGATGCTTACTTTGTCCCCATATTGGACGAAAAATAAAAGTAAGAAATAGAAAATAGTGGAAAATACTGCAGAAAATGGCGTTACATGTCTGACTGCGGTATTTTTTTCTAAAAAAGACTTGACAAAATTGACTAGCTATGATAACATACCATACTACATCATTAGTTTTTGCAGGTGTATTTTTGACAACAAATATTGCCGGGTCAGTGGTTGAACGGCGTATCTTGCTTATAATGAAAGATGAGGCTCATCATCGAAGACAACAGACAAGGTCCTTGTGGTAAGAACCTTGTTGTTTTTTTGTCGCAGGTGATTGCGTCCAATTTTTGTGTGCTCAATATAAAGAAGGGGTGAGGAATTACATGTTTAAACCGGTTGCCGTGGGTGATAGGACTCGGTATAGTTATGCGAGAATCAATGAAATCCTGCCGATGCCGCATTTGATTGATATCCAGAGAAAGTCCTACGAGTGGTTCATCAAGGAAGGCCTCGTGGACATTCTGCATGACATTTCTCCTATTAAAGATTTTACATGCAATTTGGAGCTTTCTTTTGAAAACTTCGATTTGGGAACTCCTAAATATGGTGTTGAAGAATGTAAGGAAAGAGATGAATCCTATTCTGCACCGATGAACGTAAAGGTTCGCCTGCTCTACAAGGATACGGGCGAGATTAAGGAATCCTCTGTTTTCATGGGTGATTTTCCGCTGATGACAGACACCGGTACCTTCGTTATCAATGGTGCTGAACGTGTTATTGTCAGCCAGCTGGTGCGTTCTCCCGGCGTTTATTACAGCGTTACCATGGACCCGAGCGGCAAAAAGATTTATGGTACTACCGTAATTCCTAACCGTGGTGCCTGGATTGAATATGAAACCGATATCAACGATGTAATTTCTGCCCGTGTGGACCGCACCCGTAAGGTGCCTGCAACTGTACTTTTGCGTGCACTGGGCTTGTCCTCCAATGAAGAAATTATTGCCTGCTTCGGTGAGCATCCTGCTTTGATGACTACATTAGAGAAGGATACCACCCACAACAGGGATGAGGCTATGCTGGAGCTTTACAAAAAGCTGCGTCCGGGCGAGCCTGTTATTTTGGAAAACGCTGTACAGCTGATTGAAAATACCTTCTTTGATAACAAGCGCTATGACCTGGCAAGCGTTGGCCGTTACAAGCTGAACAAAAAGCTGGGCTGGAGAAGCCGCCTGAGTGGCTGCGTCCTGGCAGAGCCCTTGGCAAATAAGGAAACCGGCGAAATTATTCTGCCGGCAGGCACCAAGATGACCGATGAGAACCTGGATAAGGTTGAGGCAAGCGGTGTTTATGCTGAGCAGGGTCTGCGTTCAATTAAGGTAATGCATCATGATGAGCCCATGCTCATGCTGTTCACTACCGGCATAGATGAAAAGCTGCACACCGTCACTGTTGAAGATGTATTGGCATCTTTCAACTATCTGCTGAACCTGATGGATGGTCATGGCACCGGCGATGATATTGACCATCTGGGCAACCGTCGCGTGCGCTGCGTAGGCGAGCTGCTGCAAAACCAGTTCCGTATCGGCCTGGCCCGTATGGAGCGTGTGGTTAAGGAGCGCATGACTATTCAGGATACCGAGGCTATTACGCCGCAGGCTTTGATTAACATCCGTCCTGTCGTAGCTGCGATTAAGGAATTCTTCGGCAGCAGCCAGCTGTCCCAGTTCATGGACCAAAACAACCCGCTGGCAGAGCTGACCCATAAGCGCCGTCTGTCGGCCCTCGGCCCCGGCGGTCTGTCCCGTGAGCGTGCAGGCTATGAAGTCCGCGACGTACACAACTCCCACTACGGCCGTATGTGTCCTATCGAAACGCCTGAAGGTCCTAACATCGGCTTGATCGGCTCCCTGTCCACCTACGCTGTTATTAACAAATACGGCTTTATGGAAACCCCGTACCGCGTCGTTGATAAGGAAAACAAGCGTGTAACCGAAGAAATCCGCTACATGACTGCGGACGAAGAGGATAAGTACATCGTAGCACAGGCCAACGAACCGTTGGATGAAGAGGGCTACTTCCTGGGCGAGCGTGTTACCGCCCGTGCTAAGGACGACGTACTTTCCATCACTCCCGATAAGGTAGATTTGATGGACGTTTCGCCTAAGCAGGTAGTATCCATCGCAACCGCGCTGATTCCGTTCCTGGAAAACGATGACGCTAACCGTGCCTTGATGGGTGCGAACATGCAGCGTCAGGCAGTGCCGCTTTTGTGCACCCAGGCGCCGATTATCGGTACCGGTATGGAATACAAGGTAGCAGTTGACTCCGGTGTCTGCGTCCTTGCTAAGCGTGCCGGCGAGGTTATCCGTGTTGTCGGTAATGAAATCCGCGTGCGTGCCGAAAACGGCGAGGTGGATGTTTATCCGCTGCTGAAATTCAAACGCTCCAACCAGGGTACCTGCGTTAACCAGCGTCCTATCGTCTTTAAGGGCGACAAGGTTGAAGAAAAGCAGGTTTTGGCAGACGGCCCGGCAACCGATCATGGCGAGCTGGCCTTGGGCCACAACGTAATCGTTGCTTATATGCCTTGGGAAGGCTATAACTACGAGGATGCTGTTTTACTGAATGAGGACTTGGTAAAGGCTGATATCTTTACCTCTATCCATATAGAAGAATATGATTGCGATGCCCGTGACACCAAGCTGGGCAAGGAGGAAATCACCCGCGAGATTCCCAACGTTTCTGAGGAAGCATTGAAGGATCTGGACGAGCGCGGCATTATCCGCATTGGTGCGGAGGTGCGCCCCGGTGATATCCTTGTCGGCAAGGTTACTCCTAAGGGTGAAACCGAGCTGACTGCTGAGGAGCGTCTGCTGCGTGCTATCTTTGGTGAAAAGGCACGTGAGGTGCGTGACAGCTCGCTGCGTGTACCGCACGGCGAGGCCGGCAAGATTGTCAGCGTTAAGGTGTTCAGCCGCGAAAACGGCGACGACCTGCCGCCGGGAGTAAACGAACAGGTACGCGTACACATCGCCCAAAAGCGTAAGATTTCTGAAGGCGATAAGATGGCAGGCCGCCATGGTAACAAGGGTGTCGTTTCCCGCATTATGGCGCGTGAGGATATGCCGTTTTTGCCGACAGGCGAGCCTGTGCATATCGTGCTGAACCCCCTGGGCGTACCTTCCCGTATGAACATCGGCCAGGTATTGGAGAACCATCTGGGCTGGGCAGCACGTGCTTTGGGTATGGAAATTGATACCACCAATCTGGTTACCAAGCTGCAGGTGGCACAGGAAACAGGCGCCGCTGAAGGCACTCCGGAATTTGAAGCTGCCTACAGGGAAGCGCTGGCAAAGACCGATACCGCCAAGAAGCTGGAGCACTATGGCTATGATTACGAAAAGTATGGCATGCCTGAAACGGTAGAAATAGATAAGTTCGGTGGCAAGAGCATTAAGGCAGTACAGATTTCCGTACCTGTATTTGATGGTGCGCATGAGCAGGATATTGCTGATGCTCTGGAGATGGCTAACATCGATAAAACTGCTAAGACCACATTGTATGATGGTCGTACCGGCGAGCCGTTCGATAACCCTGTTACCGTCGGCCTCACCTACTACCTCAAGCTTCACCATTTGGTTGATGATAAGATCCATGCCCGTAGCACCGGCCCGTACTCCCTTGTTACCCAGCAGCCGCTCGGTGGTAAGGCACAGTTCGGCGGCCAGAGATTCGGCGAGATGGAGGTTTGGGCACTGGAGGCATACGGCGCTGCCTACACCCTGCAGGAGATTTTGACCGTTAAGTCCGATGACGTTGTCGGCCGTGTTAAGACCTACGAAGCTATCGTTAAGGGTGAAAACGTACCTGATCCCGGTATTCCTGAATCATTCAAGGTTCTGGTTAAGGAGCTGCAGTCCATCGGCTTGGACATCAAGGTGCTCAACGAGGATGAGGAAGAGGTTTCGCTGCGCGATGACGACGATGATGATATTGCAACCACTGCACGCGATGTTGATTTGGACATCAATGGCCAGGTAGTAGAAAATGCTCCTGAAAAGCCTGCTGATGACTATGCTGATAATGACGCTACCGAGGATGCTGATGACATCATTGCGGATTTGAACAATTTCACGATTAGCGATAATCCTGATGGCGACATCGATGATCCTGAGAATATGTAAGAGAAGGGAGCGAAGATTTCTTGATTGATGTAAATAATTTTGTGTCTATGCGTATCGGTTTAGCTTCCCCCGACCAGATTAGAGCCTGGTCCTACGGCGAAGTAAAGAAACCTGAAACCATCAACTATAGAACCTTAAAGCCAGAACGGGACGGCCTGTTCTGCGAAAGAATCTTTGGCCCTACTAAGGATTGGGAGTGTCATTGCGGTAAGTATAAACGCATCCGCTATAAGGGCATCATCTGCGATAAGTGCGGCGTAGAGGTTACCCGCAGCAAGGTTCGTCGTGACCGTATGGGTCATATCGAGCTGGCCGCACCTGTTTCCCATATCTGGTACTTTAAAGGTATCCCCAGCCGTATGGGCCTGATTTTGGATATTTCCCCGCGTAGTCTGGAAAAGGTTCTGTACTTTGCCAACTTCATCGTACTGGATCCGGGCGAAGGCACTGACCTGGTGAAAAAGCAGCTTTTGACAGAGCCCGAGTACATGGAAAAGCGCGATAAATACCCCGAAGCTAACATTCGTGTCGGCATGGGTGCGCAGGCTATCAAGGAGCTGCTGGAGGAAATTGACCTGCAGGCCTTGACTGACGAGCTGCGTGCCGAAATGAAGGAAGTAAGCGGTCAGCGCAAAATCCGTGCAGTCCGTCGTCTGGAGGTTGCCGAAGCCTTCTTAAAATCCGGTAACCGCCCCGAATGGATGATCATGGACGTTGTGCCTGTTATCCCGCCTGAGCTGCGCCCGATGGTACAGCTGGACGGTGGTCGTTTCGCTACCTCTGACTTAAATGATTTGTACCGCCGCGTTATTAACCGTAATAACCGCTTAAAACGCCTGCTGGAGCTGCATGCGCCCGATATCATCGTACGTAATGAAAAACGCATGCTGCAGGAGGCAGTCGATGCCCTGATTGATAATGGCCGCCGTGGCCGCGCTGTCACCGGCCCGGGCAACCGTCCGCTGAAATCCTTGTCCGATATGCTCAAGGGCAAGCAGGGCCGTTTCCGTCAGAACCTTTTGGGTAAGCGTGTTGACTATTCTGGCCGTTCGGTAATCGTTGTAGGCCCTGAGCTGAAAATGCATCAATGCGGCCTGCCGAAGGAAATGGCTTTGGAGCTGTTCAAGCCGTTCGTAATGAAGCGTTTGGTAAACAGCGGCGAAGCAACCAATATCAAGAGCGCTAAGCGCATGGTAGAGCGTGCGACTAACGTTGTCTGGGACGTTCTGGAAGAGGTAATCAAGGAGCATCCCGTACTGTTGAACCGTGCACCGACCCTGCACAGACTGGGCATTCAGGCCTTTGAGCCTATCCTGTCCGAGGGCCGCGCTATTAAGCTGCATCCTTTGGTATGTACCGCTTATAACGCCGACTTCGACGGTGACCAGATGGCTGTCCATCTGCCGCTTTCCGTTGAGGCACAGGCTGAAGCACGTATGCTGATGATGTCTGTAAACAACATTCTGGCTCCGAAGGACGGCAAACCTGTTGCTGTTCCTACGCAGGATATGGTTTTGGGCTCCTACTATCTGACCATTGTTAAGACCAAGGAGGATGCCCGCGTAAACGGTCAGGAGCTGATTGGCGAGGGCAACCGCTACAGCAGCGTGGACGAAGCCCAGATGGCTTACTTCCACCATGCAGTATCGTTGCAGGCACAGATTGAGGTTTATATCCCCAACAGCGAGATTTATGACGAGCAAAAGGGTGCTGCAGTTGGCGACAGCGGCGTATCCCTGGTAGTTACAACTGTAGGCAACACTATTTTCAACGGCGAGTTGCCCTTGGAAATGCGTTACTATCATAAAGAAAAGGACCAGGTCGTTAAAAAGCATGTAGATGCTGACGGCAAGGTTTATGAAACAACCGAAGAGGTTGAACGCTGGCATTTGGGCAAGCTCATCGATAAGAAGGAATTAGGCAAGCTGGTAGCTAAGGCACACAAGCTGTATGGCAACCTGCGTACTGCTGAGATCCTGGATATTGTCAAGAAGATGGGCTATGACAACGCCTGCAAGTCCGGTATTTCTATCGCTACCTCCGATATTCAGATTCCTGCTGAAAAGAACGAGATCTTGGAAGCAACCGAGCATGAGGTAGATAAGGTAGAGCGCCTGTTCCGCCGCGGCTTGATGAGCCCGGACGAGCGCTACCGCAAGGTTATCGATCTGTGGAACGAAGCAACCGATAAGGTTACCGACAAGTTGATGAAGTCTACCATGAACAGATTTAACCCTGTATCCATGATGGCCGATTCCGGTGCCCGTGGTAACAAGCAACAGATTCGTCAGCTGGCTGGTATGCGTGGCCTGATGGCCGATCCTTCTGGTCGTATCATTGACCGTCCTATCAAGGCAAACTTCCGCGAAGGCCTGACCATTTTGGAATACTTCATTTCCTCCCATGGCGCCCGCAAAGGCTTGGCCGATACCGCGCTGCGTACTGCCGACTCCGGTTATCTGACCCGCCGCTTGGTAGACGTTGCTCAGGATGTAATCGTACGTGAGGACGATTGCGATATCGTGGGCATGAACCTGGTGAAGGAGCGTAACCGCCTGAGCAAGGTTGTTTTGGGCGCAAGCCAGAACAAGATCCGCGAAAGAGTTATGGGTCGCACCCTGGCCTCCGGCGTGCTGGATGCAGAGGGCAATCTGATTGCCGAAGCAGATACCAATGTAACCGAAGAGCTCTTCAATAAGCTTAACGATGCTAAGGTTGAGGAAATCAGCCTGTATTCTACCGAGGATATGAATGGTGAGGATGTGGAAACCGTCCGCATCAACATCAGCGACAGCTTTGCTCACAATGTTCTGAAGGAAGCTATGATGCATAACTTCAACAACAAGGAGGTTGCGGCTGATATCGTCAACGGTGCCGGCGAGATTATGGCTCATGCCGGTGATACCATGACGGAAGCAGATATTGACGCAATCTTAGCTGACGGCACTGTTAAGGAGCTGCGCATCCGCAATAACGAAATTGCCGGCATCGAGGTTGAGGCAATCACTGAGGGCAAAAAGGAAAAGACCATTATCGAAACCCTGCATGACCGCATCATTGGCCGTAACCTGGCAGAGGACATCATGGACGAAAATGGCGAAATCCTTTACCATATCAACGAATATATTACCGAGCCTATGGCGGAGCGTATCTGCCAGCTGCGTGAAAAGGTAAGAATCCGCAGCGTACTCACCTGTAAGGCTAAGTTTGGCGTCTGCCGTAAGTGCTATGGCCGCAACCTGGCAACCGGCAAGAACGTTGACGTGGGCGAGGCAGTAGGCACAATCGCTGCCCAGTCCATCGGCGAGCCTGGTACCCAGCTGACCATGCGTACCTTCCACACCGGCGGTGTTGCAGGTGCGGACGATATCACCCAAGGTCTGCCGCGTGTCGAGGAGCTGTTCGAAGCACGTAAGCCTAAACATCCTGGCATCCTGTCCGAGCTTTCGGGTCACGTACACATCACCCAGGAGGGCAACAGCCGCAAGGTTACCGTCCTTGGCTTTGATGGCCTTTCTGAAGAATATCAGATCCCGTATGGTGCTAAGCTGTCCGTTACCGAGGGCGAGGAGATTGCCAAGGGCGACCGCCTGACTGAAGGCTCTCTCAACCCGCACGACGTACTGCGTATCAGCGGCGTTAAGGCTACGCAGAACTACCTGGTATCCCAGGTCGTAGGCGTTTATAAGTCCCAGGGCGTTGATATCAACAGTAAGCATATCGAGGTTATGGTACGTCAGATGATGCGCAAGGTGCGTATTGAAGAATCCGGCGATACCACGATGCTGCCCGGCGAGTACGTAGATGTTGCAGAATACGAGCAGCAGAACGCCGAAATGCTGGAGACCGGCAAGGAGCCTGCCGAGGGCCGTCCGATTCTTTTGGGTATTACCAAGGCATCCTTGGCAACAGATTCTTTCCTGTCTGCCGCTTCCTTCCAGGAAACCACCCGCGTGCTCACCGATGCTGCTATCAAGGGCAAGGTTGATCCGCTGCTGGGCCTCAAGGAAAACGTTATCATCGGTAAGCTGATCCCGGCTGGTACGGGCATGAGCCGCTACCGTGATATCAAAGTAAAATATAACATCCCTGTTGAGCAGCCTGCATCTGCCGAAGAAGCAGAGGCAGAGGCTGTAGAGCCTGAAGCAACTGAGCAGGAATAATAATCTTGACTGACTGAGAGCTGCTGCGCTGCGCCCGTCCTGCCTGCTGGCAGGCTGGCGGGTGCGGCGGCTTTCTTGTTCTAAGGAGAAGAATATGCTGATAAAGAACTTTCCTGTTCCCTGCCGCGTGGATTACGTGCCTTCGCCCTATGAGCCGGATGAGGATGGCGTGCAGGACGTGGGCTACTATAACGGCAAGCTGTGCGACGGCCGTCCCTACCGCCTGGAATGCTGGCGCATGGACGATATGCTGATGCTGACGGTGCTGTTTTCGGACGCAGGCCTTGCGGGCTATAAGCGCGAGGATATGCCGCTACTATTGGAGCTGGAGGAGATTGTGCGTTTTACAGGCGCAGGCCGCAGGCTGCAGGCAGCGCGCACGCAGGATGATGCCGGCAAGCCGATGTGGGCGATTAACCTGCAGCTGGCAAACAAAAAAGCCACGTATGCCGAGCTGCTTGTAAAGCTGAATAGATATATTGTGTAATAATTGCAGGCTGATTGCTGTTAATCAGCCTGTTTTTTCTTATTTACAAAATTGTGGTATTGAACAATAGCACATTATCCACTACATCAGGAGAAAGATGATTGTTCAATTTATATATTAGGTTTCGATTAAATTGAGTTATATTTTTAACAATTTATAAAATAGTTATTTGACTGTTTGTGCCTTGACAGAGGTACATTGATAAACTATAATTGAACCAGAGTATTTCTGATACATTATAGCTAGCTTTATTAGTAGAAAAATATAATAATATAAAGAATCTAATACCTTCTGGTTTAATATTATTGTGTAAATTCGCTTTATAAATTGCTGATGGTGTTTGGTGGCAGATGAGTGCAGAGGAAACAAGGCAACTCTTGGACAGATTTTGCCAGCACTCCCTTGAGGCGGTTTGTAAAAATATAAAAATTGGCAGATGAATTGCTGCCACATTTCCTGAGGGAGGATAATGAAATGAAAAAATCTTTAGTATTAGCAATGGCAATGGCTTTGGGCGTAACCGCTTCCGCTTACGCTGCTAACCCGTTTAGCGACGTGCCT
>CAVAHH010000049.1:0-9647 GCA_963588395.1 bacterium | reverse complement strand
GTTTAGCAGCAGCAGGGTAGAAAAGTAAAATGAGCTTTGGCGCCATCGTCAATTTTTTGCTATATGCTCTCAGCGGTATCTGCTTTGGCGTTTTCGCCTCTCGCTACAGCGTGCTCAGCGCTCAATTCATCAAAAGCAAATGGCGTGAGCAGGGTATAGCCTGTTTTTTCAGCTGCCTGCCGCAACTACTCTTTATTACAGTCAGCTTTTTTCTCTTTCCCACATGGTTTATCAGTAAAACGCCTACAGGCGGTTTCTTTTATTTCGCTGTGCTTGCTTACTTTTTTAGCAAGGGCATGCGAACGTACAGCGATAAAAATTAAAGCAGGAGAATAGACAATGACACACACCCACGTACACGCACTTCCGCTCCCCGGGCATGAGGATGAAAAATACATCCAGCCAATGGCCGATATTTTTAAGGTCTTAAGCGATCCCACCCGTATCCGCATTCTTTCCTTGCTGGCACACGAGGAAATGTGCGTAACCTGTATCGCCGAAGCACTCGGCATGACGCATTCGGCAATTTCACACCAACTGCGTCTTTTACGTGCTACCAATCTAGTTAAGTTTACCAAGGATGGCAAGGAAGTAATCTACTCCCTGGATGACGCCCATGTTCTCAGCCTCTTTGATCAGGCACTAGACCACGTAAAGCACAAAATGTAATGATAAAAAGCCTTGCAAAGCAGTTTGCAGCATAACGCTGCAGTGCTTATGCAAGGCTTTTTTTATTGTGCGCTACGCCATTGGCGGATAATCTCGCTTTTATAGACCGACGTCCAGCTTAAATCATCTACAGGTACTCGCACATTGCCAATCAGCTCCCTGCGTCCGTCATTATAAGGATATTTTTTTACATGCCACATATAGTGATAACCGTTAGCCGGCAAAAGCTCCACACCTGCGTCACTCATCAGGTAATCCAAAAAGCCGCGCGCCTCTTCTGCGTGCTCAGCCCCACGCATAATGGCAGCACCTGTAAGCATAGTGCGGTTAGCGTCCTTTACTACCGTAGCAAACAGATGGCTGTGACGTGCTTCCAGCAGCAATGCATAATCCAGCGGCACAACCGCTATCGTCTTTTTACCAATATAAACAAGATCCACAGCCTCGCCAAAGCCTTTAGTATAAACAGGCTTCTGAGCATTGAGCTTTGCTGCATAGGCCAGCGCCTGTGCCTTACCGCGCAGCTGCCAGATGCTTGTGAGCATGCCATAGCTGGCGCCGCCCAGATTAAAATCAGGCACCGCTATTTCGTCCTGCAGCTGTGGTGCTAAAAGCTCATCCCAGGTTTCCGGAGCATAAAGACCGTAGGCATGTAAATTATTCTTATTGCTTAAAAGCGCGATATAACTGAGATAAAGGCTGGTCCACTGCCCTGTACGGTTGCGTAGCTCTGCCGGCACCTTGTATGATTCCTTGGCAATGTATGGCTGCAAGATATTTTGCTCGTCGGCCATAAAATATTCCTCGCTGGTACCTCCCAACCATACATCAAATTTGTGCTGGCGCAGGTAATCCATACGCTCTCTTTGCGTGCCACCTGGCAAGTAGCTTATCGTTACCTTGACTCCACAGGCCTTGCTATAGCTATCAGCAATCAGCTCTGTCAGATTTCTGCCCATGCTACTGCATAGTGCCAGTTCCCTGACCTTGGGCTGCTGCTCCTGCCTGCCACAACCGGCAAGCAGCGCCACAAGCAACGCCAACACATATATCATAAATTTACGCATTATAAATTCCGCCTTTCGCTATTATTATAACACGAAATTAAAAATACACATACCTGCTCTCAAGTACACTTCTGTTATGATATCGCTTTTACTGCTACTTTACGTCCAAAGCCTGTAGCAAGCTGACAAAATAACCCTGTACTACATCCAGTACAGGGTTATTTTACGTATATTTACAATACATCTGCTACGTCTCTACGTCCCAAAATATATGCCGGCAAAGCACTGTACAACGCACCGCTTGCCAAAACCATAACAGCCAGCAGTCCTTCTGCAGGCAATAGCAACTGTGGTAAATACAGGCCGGCGCTTTGCTCCAGCAGCACGCCAAGCAAGCTGTAAATCGCATGACCACTAAGCACACCTATAACCAAGCCTGCGCCAACCAACACCATTCCCAGCGCAAAGTACAACTGCATTACCTGCCGCACGCCAGCACCCAACGCCCGCATCACGGCCTGCTGATGCAGGCTGCCCCACATAAGCCAATAAAGCGAGCTACCGATAATAAGCAGCGCCAGGCAAATAACGGCCACGCTCAAAAGCTGCAGCAGCTTTTCTACGTTACCCATAAGAGAAAATAGCTGGATTATAGACTTCGCCGGAAAAATCACCTGCACCTCGCTACTTTTGCTATAGCTGGCAGCAAGCTGCATGCTCGCCGCATAGCCTGCAGGACGGATAAGAACAGCTGTGACCTCCTTATCTGCCGCCTTAACTGTCCTTCCACGGCTGTGCTGCCGCCACAGGCTTTCCATGCTGACGAAAATTGCACTGTCATAGGGTCCGCGCACAGTCTGCAATATTCCCACGACCCTATATGTATCATTATGCTTTTTACTGTTGGCATTAGCAACCAGCCCATGTGCCGAAGCAAAGCTGTCACCCAGCTTCAACCCGCTGCGTTTGGCTGCCTCCGCACCTAGTACAGCCTCACCGGGAGCAGCAAAGGCACGGCCTGCTGCCAGCTGCAGCCATGGCTTACCACTGCCCACACCTCTAAAGCTAAAAATACCTGCTTCACTGCCAACAATACGCAACCCCTTATAATTATCACCAAAGCCAAGCGGCACGGCCTGCGCTACATTTTTATCCTGACGTAGCTGCTGCAAGTGCTCATAGCTGATATTTCCCACAGGCTCATCCTTTAAAAAGATGCTGCTAAGAACCATTTGATTAGGACTGCCTTTAGCACCCATCAATAAGGGAAAGGGTTGGCCAGCCCGTGTAATACTGCTATGCAGACCGCTAGACAACAGTAGCACTGTCACCGCCAAGGCTACACTTGCAGCCATCACCAGCACTGCTACACAATTTTGCAACGCTCTGCCACAAAGCAAACGGCGCAGCAAAGTTAGTTTATTCATAGCAGCCTCCCCTTACATCGTACTTATTAGCAAATTGCGCCTTGACAGCCTCGTCATGAGTGCTCATAAGCAGCGCTACCTGCTTTTGCCTGCACAAATCCTTTATCAGCTGCAATACTATTTGTCCATTAGCCAGATCCAAGCTGGCAGTAGGCTCATCTGCCAAAAGCAGACGCGGCTGATGCAACAATGCCCTCACTATAGCTACGCGCTGCTGCTCACCTATGCTGAGCGTTTTCGGAAAGCAAGCAGCTTTATCTGCCAATCCCACCTGCTCCAAAAGCTCTAGTGCCTGTGCTTTGTAATCAGCCTTTTGCTTGCGCCAGCATTGCGGCAGCAGAATATTTTCCATAACCGTCAGCTCGTCTAATAAATTCAAGCGCTGAAATACATAACCAATATTTTCGGCCCGCCAAAGATCACGCTGCGCTAAAGGCATTGCCGTTACGTCGCTGCCATCAAAGCAAATGCTACCTGCATCCGCAGTCAACAGCCCGGAAATAAGGTGCAATACTGTAGTCTTACCACTGCCGCTGGCCCCGTCCAAAATCAGGCTTTCTCCCTGCTCCAGTGCCAGCTGTGGTATACACACCTTCGCCCCCAAAGCGCCTGTTGGCGTATAAAAGCTTTTGCATAAATTCTTAATTTCCAGCAATGCCATTATAACGCCTCCAAACCAGTTGCCCTAATGCGCACCAAGCTGACAAAGCCTGTTTCGCTATCCACCTCACTGCCAAGCTCCAGCATGCCTGTTACACGTATAGGACTATCAAATGGCAGGGCCGTCACCGGCTCAGACAGCTTCACTACCACAATATCGGTAGGCCAGTCAGCATCACTACCGCAAAAAGGGCAGATAGACATAGGCTCGCGCGTCAAAACGAAAAAATTTATCGTTGGCGTAAGCGGGGGCGCCATGAAGCCCACCATGCTCACCGTACAGCCCTCGCTGTTGCGCAGCTTATCACTAATCGTCACCCCGCGCGATGATACCGAAGAATATAAATCATCAAAGCTTAATTCTGTAGCACTGCCCCAAAATGCCTCCGCCTTAGCGCATAAGCCAAAGAACGGCCCCGCTGCGGGGACCGTTCTGAAAAGGCTCACAGGCGTAAGGAGCATTATTAGTAGCAAAATCCGTATTATTTTACTCGCCATTGCTCTTTTGCCTCACACTGCCCTGATTATTTACTGCTTTTTACAGTTTTATTGCCATCTAAACCCAGAGCTCTTACCATGCCAAAGAACACCTCGGTATTATCCATGACACCCTTAAAGTATTCACTGCCCGGACCACCTGCGTTCAGCACGATATCATCAGCAGAATGCACCTCTTGATCAGCACTGGCAGGAATGTCACCACGCAGCAGCTCGCCACTGATTTGCGGGTTAGCAATAGCCTTACCATCCTTGCCCATAATGGCAGGGTCGGTTGGTACAGCTTTAAATTTATAGTTCTCGTTATAATCAGGATGGTTAGCAAACTGTACTGCCAGCGTTACAGACGGATCAGGATTATCCGGATAGCCATCGCCATCCCTGTCCTCAAAGGTAGGCCATTTAGCATCAGCGTAGGTTCTTACAGCCTCACGGCCGGTTTTGCCGTCCAGTTCATGGTAGGTACCGGTAATGCTAGCACCATGGGCATGGTCTGCTACAACGATAATCAGTGTATCATTATCCTTAGCAGCAAATTTTTGCGCAATACCCACAGCCTTGTCCATTTCAATATTGTCATAAGCAGCACGCTGCCAATCCAGCACATGCAACTGCTTATCGATGCAGGCCCCCTCAACCATCAAGAAGAAGCCGTTGGGATTCTTGCTCAAGGTATCAATAGCCTTTTGCGTCATCTCCACCAAACCCGGCTGGTCGTTAAAGCCCTTCAGCACCTTAGCATTTTTAGTAACCTCACGGTCAACATATACGTTCATATTGTTCAGCTGATACAGGCCCAAAATTTTATCTGCTGTTGCAGGCGTGTTTTCCAGCTCAGTCTTGGTTCCGGAAAAGCTGTAGCCCAAATCCTCAAAGCTTTGGATAACGTTCACATTATCCTTGCGCTTAGAACCCGGAGTCCCCAGCGGCAGAAAATGACGGGAGCCACCACCCATAATTACATCTGGTCTGTGCTTGGCATCCAGCATATCTGCCGCAATATAGTTTTGCTCAGCACGGCGGCGAGTATGCGTCAGCATAGCTGCAGGCGTAGCATCAGTGATATTAGCTGTAGATACAATACCGGTTGCCATGCCACGGGTACGTTTAGCCAGTTCAATAATATTTTCTACCTTTGGGTCATCAAAGGGATCCTTGGTGCAGTTTTCGTACACACCCATAGCATTTACAACACTCTTGTGCCCGGTGGCGTAAGCAGAGGCACTATTAGCGGAGTCTGTAACTATAGAGTCATAACCGGAGGTAGTAATCAAAGCCATGTTATCAAGCTTTTCCATATTCAACAGGTCGTTGTACTTACCTTCGGTAATGCCCTTAGACAAAATGCGGGCCACCTCACGCGCCTGCAGGCTCATACCATCGCCGACAAACAGGATAACGTTTTTAGCGCGTTTCTTGGCCTTCTCGTTGGTTACAACATAGCTGGCCTTGCGTTCATTAGCGCCATCCTTGACCTCGATAGCAATTGCTCCGGCCTTAGGAAAGCTTACATCATCAATTCTATAAACGGCAGTAGTACCCTCCATAGTTCTGGTAGCGTCCTTGCCAAAAAATTTATCGGCATCCTGCCCATTAACCTTTACCTGCATAGCAGTATCGCCGTTTTTCACTTCAATGGCAAAATCAAATTTTTGGCCCTGCAGAAATTTAGCGTTATCAATAGGCAGTACCTTAATTGCCTGCTCCTGCGGTGCCAAATAACCGGCAGCCTGTACCGCGCCCGGCAGATAGGTACTCACTGCGCAGCTCATGCTGACTACGGCAGCAACCAGCAAAGCTTTTTTCTTGTTCATAAAGTTCATGCTCTTCATCCTTTCACCATACAATGCTTAATGCAATTATTACTTTACTATGCTTACATTATAAACAACGTATGTTAAAGAAAAAGCATATGTAGGTAAAAAGAGAGTAAAGACTGCACTAAAAACAACAACCCCCATCCTCAAACAAAGGACGGGGGTTAAGCACAACTTCAGTTATTTACTTTACGGCCTGTGCAACCGATAAATGCAGTTCTACGCTGCCAACAGGAGCAACAGGCTCTACCTCTGCCTTGACACGCTCCCAAATGACAAATTTAGCCTTACTAAAGCCATTAAAGGTTGTCGCACTGGCAGATGTATAAGCACCGCAGCTGGGAACCAAAAGCAAATCTCCCACCTCCAGCGGCACTGTCAAACGTCCACGGAACATGATATCCAGCGAATCACAACTGGGACCGGCAAAGGTAGCAGGAACGAACTCCTCACCCTCCTTAAAGCTGATGAGCTTAAAGTCCCATTGATCAAAAAGCACGCCTGAAAATGTTCCATACAAGCCTTCATCCAAGAAGTACCAAGGCTGACCGCCACGCTCGGTAACACCAATAACACTGGTGATCAAATTAACCGCGGTACCGCAAATGTAACGCCCGGGCTCGGCCCAAATTTCGGCTTCGGCAAAGTCCTCATCCAAGCGCGCGTTAATCTGGCGTAGCATTTCCGGCAGATTAAACTTAACCTTAGGCTCAGGAATCGGGAAACCACCGCCAATATCCAAAATGCGCAGCTTAAGACCTGCCTCTTCCGCTTCTTCAAATAACTCGCGTGCTATATCCAAAGCATAAAGATAAGGATCCGCACTCACCGTCTGGCTACCTACATGAAAGGCAATGCCTGCCATGTCCAGACCTGCTTCCTTGGCACGTTGCATGAGTGCGATAGCATTTTCACGTGCAGCACCAAATTTTTTGTTCAAATCTACATGGGCAGACGAATTATCAATGCGCAGACGCAATAAAACTGTTGCATCCGGACATTGTTTTTTTATTTTATCTATTTCACTAGCGCTGTCAAAGGTCATTTTACGCACACTGCAGGCACGGCAGGCATCCAGACCACCGGACGTTTTCACCGGATTAGCGTAAATCAGCCGGCTGCCATCCACCCCCATATCATAAAGCGTGTGAATTTCACCATCACTGGCCACATCAAAGCACGATCCCATATCCGCCATCACCCGCAAAATTTCGGGATGGGGATTAGCCTTGATCGCGTAATGAATCTTGACGCGCGGCATATATTTTTTTAATACTTTATAATTTTTCTTTACTTCTTCAAGAGAAAGCACCAACAGCGGCGTTCCAAAACGCGCTGCCAATTTTTCTACAGCCTGTTGGCTGATTTGGAAATGCTTTTTTATTCTCATAACACTCTCCCCTTGCCATTGCAAATTTTTCTTCTATGATTGTACCACAATGAGCTGAAAGTACAATAGCAAAACGGCAAAAAATTGAATTTTTTTGAGGAGTTTGGGAAAATTTTACAATAACCACGGATTGGAGTGTTTCTATATGGAAAATTCATCAATTTTAAGTATATAAGTTAAAAATCCCGTCCTCTTAACGAAGACGGGATTTTATTACAGCTTACGCTTATTTCTTAGGCACTTCGATAACGTCGCAGCCCATGTACGGACGCAAAACCTCAGGAATAATTACGCTGCCATCAGCCTGCTGATAGTTTTCCAAAATTGCAGCTACAGTACGGCCTACGGCTACACCACTGCCGTTAAGGGTGTGTACGAATTCCGGCTTGCTCTTAGAATCGCGGCGGAAACGGATGTTAGCACGGCGTGCCTGGAAATCCAGGAAGTTAGAGCAGGAGGAAATTTCACGGTAGCAGTTTGCTGCCGGCAGCCAAACCTCCAGATCATAGGTGGTAGCAGAGCTAAAGCCCAAATCACCGGTGCACAGACGTACAACGTGATACGGCAAGCCCAAAAGCTGCAGCACCTCTTCAGCATCGTTAGTCAGCTTATCCAGCTCAGCCCAGGATTCCTCAGGTTTGGTGAACTTAACCAATTCAACCTTGTTGAACTGATGCATACGGATGAGGCCACGGGTATCACGGCCGGCAGCACCAGCCTCGGCACGGAAGCAGGCACTATAAGCAGTATATTTAAGCGGCAGCTCATCACTGGTAAGGATATCATCACGGTGGTAGTTGGTTACAGGCACCTCGGCAGTAGGAATGAGATACATATCGCCATTTTCCAGCTTGTACATATCCTCGGCAAACTTGGGCAGTTGACCGGTGCCCTGCATGCTGGCGCCATTAACGATAAACGGCGGGAAAAATTCCGTATAACCATGCTTGCGGGTGTGCACATCAAGGAAGAAGCTGATGACAGCACGCTCTAAGCGGGAGCCTAGGCCCTTGTAGAACACATAGCGTGCACCGCTGACCTTTACACCGCGTTCAAAATCTAAAATGCCAAGCTTTTCACCAATTTCCCAATGCGGCTTGGGTTCAAAATCAAACTTTGTCGGCTCGTTCCAGGTACGGACAACGGGGTTGCAGGTGTCATCCTTACCAACAGGTACATCAGCTGCAGGAATGTTAGGAATAGTCAGCAGGATGTGCTTAATCTTATCCTCAATTTCCTTCAGCTCCTTGTCATCCTCAGAAATCTTGTCGCCAAGGGCACGGACTGCAGCCATCTGCTCGGTAGCATCCTGTCCAGCCTTCTTCAGCTTACCAATTTCCTGGGAGGCCGTATTGCGCTCCTTTTTAAGTGCCTCTACCTGTTGGGTAATTTCACGACGTTTTTTATCAAGCTCCAAGAACTCGGTCAAATCAAGGCTACCATTACGGTTTTTTACAGCCTCTACAACCAGCTCCGGGTTTTCACGGACAAACTTCAAATCTAACATAATTAAGCCTCCAAACAAAATTTATCATAAACTATATTTTAGCACAAAAAGAGCACAGAAAAAAGATTTTATAGCAAGTTTTAATAGCCAACGCCTTCATCACGGCGCCCAAGATAGCGGATTGCCGAAAGTGCAGCCTTTTGTCCCTGCCCCGCTGCGCGGTTAACCTGCCACGGCTGGCCTGTGCAGTCACCACCGGCAAAGACACCTTCTATATTTGTCTGCGCCTGGTCATCTACGTAAATGCTGCGGCCACGAATTTCGAGCCCCGGTAAGAAGCTATTGAGCGGATCGGTAGCACGGAAGACAAAAACAGCTTTTACACTGTAAAAATCCTCGCCGGCACGCAAGCCTGTAACCTTATCCGTACCGGTTATTTCTGTTGGTTTATCCAAGATAACGGTGATATTTTTCTTTTTAGGCGGAATATACCCTGAATATTGCGGGAAGAAGAAAACCTGCTCACATTGATCAGCCAGATATTCCACCTCTTCCAAGGCATCCGGGACCGTAGCGATAGCAGCTACAGGCCTGCTTTTGTACTTGGCAGCGTCTACTACAGCGCAATAGCTTACGCCCTTGCTCAAAAATTCCTTTTCACCCGGCAGTAAAGTGGACCGGGAAATGCCGGTTGCCAAAACAACAGCATCAGCAGTGTATTCTCCACGAGGC
>CAVAHH010000048.1:0-9685 GCA_963588395.1 bacterium | reverse complement strand
TATACAGGAATATAATAAAGAAAAAGCAAGCTGTCTGGCAGCTGAGCTGGGCATATCACCACTCGTTACCGGAATATTATTGGAACGGGGGATGCAGGATGTAGCGGCGATGCGTGATTTTTTATATGGTAGCGGTGAACCGTTCCACGACCCTTTTCTCTTAAAGGATATGCAGCGCACAGTGGCTCGTGTGGAAGCAGCGTTGGCTGCAGGCGAACAAATTACTGTTTATGGCGATTATGACGTGGATGGTATTACAGCTTCGTCCTTGCTGTACATTTATTTAAAGCGGTGTGGTGCCAGGGTGGGTACCTATATACCTAAGCGTAAAAGCGAGGGTTATGGCTTGAACGATGAAGCATTACGCACAATTGCTGAGAGTGGTACGACGCTGATCATAACTGTAGACTGTGGTATCAGCGGCCTACATGAGGTAGAAAACGCTCCCAAGGAGCTGGATATTATCATTACCGACCATCATACGGTGCCTGAGGTACTGCCTCCGGCTTATGCTATAGTAAATGCTAAGCAGAGGGACTGTAGCTATCCCTTCAAGGAGCTGAGCGGTGTGGGCGTGGCCTTTAAGCTGTGCCAGGCACTGGAGCAGCGCACGCCGGGAAGTCTCCCGAAGTGGCAGCAGCTGACAGAGCTGGCGGCGTTGGGTACAGTTGCCGATATTGTACCGCTTGTGGGTGAAAACCGTGAGCTGGTAAGGCGAGGATTGGCGGCTATGGCAACCACGGAGCTGGTGGGACTTAAGGCGCTTATCAAGGTCAGCGGCTGCTCGCAGACCGATATTACTGCCGAAAACATCGGCTTTGGGTTAGCTCCCAGGCTGAATGCTGTGGGGCGCTTGGAGCATGCCCAGCTGGCGGTGGAGCTTTTGGTGACGGATGATGCTGCCAAGGCGGAGCAGATAGCCTCTGAGCTGAACAGTGAAAATAGCCTGCGTCAGGAGATAAGCCGTAGAATTATGGAGGAGGCAGAGGCGCAGCTGGCGCAAGAGCAGCATATAGATACGGCTATAGTGCTGGCCTGTGAGGGCTGGCATCAAGGCGTGATCGGTATAGCGGCCTCGCGTTTGGTAGAAAAGTATCATCTGCCAACTATTTTGTTTAGCGTGAATGATGGTGTTGCCAAGGGCAGCTGCCGCAGTATTCCCGCACTCAATTTGTATGAAGCGATTGCGGCCGAGAGCGACCTCTTGATGCAGTTTGGTGGGCATCACCAGGCGGCGGGGCTGACGCTGCCTGCAGAGCTGGTGCCGGAATTTAAGCGTCGCTTCTGTGCATATGTAGCCGCCCATCTTCAGCCGGAGGATTATCTTCCGCATCAGGTTGTGGATTGCGTTGTCGGCGGCAATGGTAAAATAACTCAGCGGGATTTGCAGCAGCTGGCCCTTTTAGAGCCCTGCGGCTGTGCTAATCAACCGCCTGTTTTTGCTTTTTGTAATGCGCTCATGCACAATCAGCGCTCTATGGGCAAGGAGCACAACCATCTGCAGTTTCTTTTGGCTAAGGGAGATTATTCTTATCGCGGATTGATGTGGAATAATGCGGACTTGCTGCCATATTTATTTGATAACATGATTGCAGATGTTGCTTTTCAGCCAAAGCTGAACGTGTGGAATAATGAAACCAGCGTACAACTACACGCGGTAAGCATACGCCAGCAGCTGACACTGGGCGATTTGCGTCAGAGCGGTGATGATAAATGGCGCCTGCTGCAGGGGATAGCGCGCGTTCACACAAACATTCTGGCTTATGCTGACAGCATAGCAAAGAAAAATTTACCGGGAATCGACGGGTATGTAACTTTTACAAGCTATGCAGATTGTCTTACATGCCCAAATCCACACATAATGAGAGCAGAGGAAATTGTGCTTGTGGACCTGCCCCCTTTGCCGCTGCGCGATGTGCTGCAGTGCTTGCGCACACAGGGAGCAAGGCATGTAACGCTGCTCTTTAATCAGGATGATCTGCTAGAGGAGTGCAAGCGACTGCTGTTGACGCATCCGGATAGAGAAGGAATGACGCTGGCCTATAAGCTGGTTATGAATGCCCTGAAGGAAGAGACAGATGTAGACGCTGTAAAGCTTTTAACTGAACATCATGAACAAATTAGTGAAAAAGCTATAAAAATTATGGAACAGCTTGGTTTTATCAGCTATAATAATGGTATAATAAAAAAAGGTGCCATAAAACGCTGCTCGCTGCAGGACGCACCCCTTTATGTAGAGCTGCAGCAGCAAAGAGAACGTTTGGAGAGCATCTATAGAGAAAATATACGACTGAGTCAGTATGAGCTGTTGCGCGGCTGATTTAGCATAGATGGGAGTGGGGACAATGCCCTCAACAAATGAAGCAACAAATATAGATGATTTATTTGCACGCATATCAGAGTACCTGAATCCGGAGCAGGTGGCCTTTGTACGTAAGGCTTACGAGCTGGCAGCTAAGGCGCATGCTACACAGGTGCGTAAGTCAGGCGAGCCTTACATCATCCATCCGATTGGCGTGGTTAGTATTTTGGTTGGCCTGCAGATGGATGATAAGACTTTGGCAGCAGCCTTTTTACACGACGTGGTGGAGGATACCGATTATAAGCTGGACTATATCAAGGAGCGGTTTGGTGCTGTTGTCGCCAACCTTGTAGATGGTGTAACTAAGCTGGGTAAAATTGAATATATTTCCAAGGAAGACCGTCAGATTGAAAACTACCGCAAAATGTTTTTGGCAATGGCACGCGATATCCGTGTAGTTTTGATTAAGCTGGCTGACCGTTTGCACAATATGCGCACTATGAAGTATATGCCGGTGCATAAGCAGCAATCTATTTCCCGGGAAACACTTGAAATATATGCACCACTGGCACATCGTCTGGGCATTTACACCATTAAGTGGGAGCTGGAGGACCTGGCGTTCCGTTATATGGAGCCTGATATTTACTACGATCTGATGGAGCAGGTGAAAATAAAGCGGCGTGAGCGTGAGGCTATGATCAACGATGCCATGGCTACGCTGAAGGAGGCTGTCGAGAAAGCAGGCATCCGCTGCGAAATTCAGGGAAGGCCTAAGAACTTTTACAGCATTCACAAAAAGATGCTGCGCGATCACAAGCAGCTCAGTGAAATTTATGATCTGTTGGCCATCCGCGTGTTGGTAGATACAGTCAAGGACTGCTATGGCACGCTGGGTATTGTGCACAGCATGTGGCGTCCTATACCGGGTCGCTTTAAGGATTATATAGCTGTGCCTAAGTCTAATATGTACCAGTCGCTGCATACTACCGTGCTATCAAGCTCGGGGCAGCCGCTGGAAATTCAGATCCGTACCTTTGAAATGCACCGCATCAGCGAATACGGTATCGCTGCACACTGGCGTTACAAGGAAAGCGGTGGCAGTAAGCCTGCCAGCAGTGGTGACAAGGGCTTTGATGCCAAGCTTAGCTGGTTACGCCAGCTTTTGGAATGGCACAAGGACATGAATGATTCGCGTGACTTCGTTAATACCGTAAAAATGGATATCTTCGCGGATGAGGTCTTTGTCTTCACACCGCGCGGTGACGTTATCGATCTTCCTGTCGGCAGTGTACCTATTGACTTTGCTTATCGCATTCATACGGACGTAGGCAACCGTTGCGTAGGCGCTAAGGTGAATGGCCGCATTGTGCCTTTGTATTGTCACCTGAAAAACGGTGATATTGTGGAGGTTATTACCTCCAAGCAGTCCAATGGACCAAGCCGTGACTGGATTAACGTTGTCGGTTCGTCTGACACCCGTAATAAAATAAAGAGCTGGTTTAAGAAGGAACGCCGCGAGGAAAACATCATCAAGGGCCGTGAAATGCTGGAGCGTGAGGTTAAGCGTCTGGGTTATGAGCCTAAGGTGCTGATGACTCCTGAAAAGCTGAAGGAGGCAGGTGCCAAGATTCGCATTGACACAGATGAAAATCTACTGGCTACGCTTGGTTATGGTGGTGTAACGCTCAATACCGTCATGAGTAAGCTGGTGGAAATTTATAAAAAAGAGCAGAAGCTGGAAACCACCAAGGATCTGGCGCAGGTACTGGCAGAGCTTAAGCCGCGCAAGTCCAAGGCCAAGGCCAGTCACGGCATCCTTGTCAAGGGCGAGGAGGGTATTATGGTTAAACTGGCGCGCTGTTGTAATCCTATTCCAGGCGATCCTGTCATTGGTTACATTACGCGTGGCAGCGGCATTTCGGTGCACCGTGCGGACTGTCCCAACGTTTTGAGCAATAATCCCGAGGAGCAGCGCCGCCTGATCGAGGTAGCCTGGGACGTGGGTATCGATGATGTGTATAAGGTTAATATTGTGATCACTGCTGCCGACCGCCCGGGTCTTATGAGCGATATTATGAATGTTACAAGCGAAACGAAGATTAATATTTTTTCGCTTTCGTGCCATACAGATAAAAATAAAAATGCTACAATTCACATGGGTCTGGATATCACGACGCTGGATCAGCTGGAATATGTAATGAACCGTATCCGCCGGATGAAGGGCGTTTATAATGCCGAGCGCGTCGTTTCGACAGCCAATAGCGGTGGAGGTAAACAGAAATGAGAGCAGTTGTGCAACGTGTAGATCATGCCAGTGTTACTGTGGAGGGTAAGGTTGCGGGCAGCGTGCAAAAAGGCCTGATGGTGCTTTTAGGCGTTGCTGATGGTGATACGCCCAAGGATTTGGCATATATTGTCGATAAGGTTTGCGGGTTACGTATTTTTGAGGATGAAGCTGGCAAGATGAACCTTTCGGTAAAGGATGTAGGCGGAGCTATTTTGGCGGTGTCACAGTTTACATTGTGCGGTGACTGCCGTCATGGCAAGCGTCCCTCGTTTTCGTCGGCTGCCAAGCCTGAAATCGCTAATGAGTATTATGAACAGTTTGTTGCTGCCTGCCGCACTGCCGGACTGCCTGTGGAAACAGGCGTTTTCCGTGCGCATATGCTGGTGGAGCTGGTGAATAACGGACCGGTGACGATACTTTTAGATAGCAGTAGGATATTGTAAATTTTGGAGGTATATTAATGAAGATTTATCACGCAGAGGTTGGCATGCTGGCCACTAACTGCTATTTTGCCGTAAACGAACAAACGGGCGAGGGTGTTGTTTTTGACCCGGGCGGAGATTATCCTGCCATCGCTCATATGATTGAACAGGCTAAGGCTAAGGTTGTTGCCATTGTGCTTACACACGGCCACAGCGATCACATTGGCGCGTTAGCGCCGCTGCGTAAGGCTACAAGTGCGCCTGTGTATATTGGCGAGGGTGATGCCGACTGTCTGACTGATCCTAATTGCAATCTTTCGTTCTTTATCGGCGAGGATATTAAGGGAGCTCCTGCAGATTATTTGGTGCATGATGATGATGAGCTGGAGCTTGCTGGCATGAAATTTAGCTGCTATGCTACGCCTGGACATACCAAGGGTGGCTTTTGCTACTATAACGCGCCGGGAAAGGTGGTTTTTGTCGGCGATACTATTTTTTGCGAATCCATTGGCCGCACCGATTTACCCAGTGGCAGCTATAAGGAGATTATTCAATCGATTAAGAGCAAGCTGCTTGTGCTTGATGACGATGTGAAACTGCTGCCTGGTCACGGACCTACCACTACAGTGGGCTGGGAGCGTCGCAGAAATCCCTTTCTGCAATAACTGATTATGTTTAAGTATTGGCCTCAAATACGCAGTAACACCTTTTTTAAGCTTGGTGTGGCGACTGCGGTTTCCTATGTATTATATTTGTTGTCGAGTTTTTTGCTACCGTTGCTTTTGGCTGTGGGATTGGCGTTCGCACTTTATCCACTAGTTAATGTAATTTCACAGGTACGCATGGCGCACGGTATGATCCGGCTGTCGCGCGTGGTGGCGATTATTTTGGCGCTTTTGGCCTTTTGTCTGTTTGTCTTTATGATTATAGGCTTTATTCTGCTACCGTTGTTTGGGCAGATGAATGAGTTTCTGCAAAAGCTGCCGCAGTTTATTGCCAAGTCCAATATTCAGGATTTGGACAGCATGCTGCAGGATCCGTCTAAAATACCCCTGTTGCCGTCTGATTTTAATATGCTCTTTAATGGGCTGATCAATTGGGCTATGGGCTTTGTTGGTACAGTCCTGCGTAATTTGGTTAAATCCAGTCTGGATATCGTACAAAGCCTTATTGGTTTGATTATCGTGCCATTTTTGGCTTTTTACTTTCTTAAGGATTGGCGTGAGCTGCGGATGATGCTGATCAATCTGTTTAATTACGATGTGCAGGAGCGTGCGGCTGCTGTTGTAGATGAAATCGGCAGGACATTGAGCGCTTACGTGCGTGGTATGGGCAAGCTCAGCCTGATTTCGGGCTTTGTTATTACTGTCGGTACAGCGCTTTTAGGCATAGAGTTTCCTCTGGTGCTGGGATTTTGGGCCATCCTTGCTGAAACGGTACCTGTTGTGGGACCTCTTATGGGGGCGGTGCCTGCGGTGTTCATCGCTTACGGCCAGTCGCCGGAAATGGCCCTGCATATTGCCATTTTCTATCTGGTATATTACCAGCTGGATGCCAATGTGATTATGCCAAGATTGATGGGCGAGAAGATAGACCTGCATCCTGTAGTGCTCATCATCAGTCTGCTGATAGGTGCCAAGCTTTTTGGTATTTTGGGAATGGTTTTTGCAGTGCCTGTCGCAGCGGTGTATAGAGTTTTTTATAAGCAGCTTTGGCATGCAACCGAAGGACAGGAAAAGATTAATGAACACCTTTAAGCTGATAAACGAATTAGAATTTGATGTTACGCGGCCTGTGTGCGACATGGCCGCGTTCTTTGACTATATATTAGCTGATGCGGCTGCTGATACAGTAAGCGTAAAAAAGCTTTGTGCAGACGGCCGGGAAGCTATAGAGGTAAGGCTATATACAAAAGATGGTAATGCTTCGGGCAGCGCCATCTGCAGTGATGCAACGCTAAGCGGCGAGGTAGCGCGCTGTACTAAGCTGGCGGTGCTGCAGGCCTTTGCTGCTTTTACAGGCAGGCAGGTCGACCTGCCATGGGGTGTGCTTACAGGCGTGCGCCCGGGTAAGCTGGCGCATAAGCTTTTGGATGGTGGCGTAGCGCCAGGGGAGCTGGTGCAGCAGCTGAAGCGGCTTTATTTGTTGCCGCGTCAGCAGGGAGAGCTGCTTGCGAATATTGTGCTGAAGCAAAAGCAGCTACTGACAGACGCAACACGCTTGACGGATGCAGGTATTTACATAGGTATTCCCTATTGTCCCTCTCGCTGTAGCTATTGCTCGTTTCCGGCAGGTATTGTGCCGCAGGATGACGAATCTCAGCAAAACTTTGTAAATTTGATTGAACAAGACCTGCAAAATGTGGTACAATTATTAAGTATGCATAGCTTGCACGTTAAATCGCTATACATTGGCGGCGGTACGCCTACGAGCCTGAGCGATAAGGTCTTTGCGCGCCTATTGCAGGTTGTGGAGCGCAGCCTGCTGCGATCTGGTGCGCCTGGAATGGACAAGCTGCAGGAATTCACTGTGGAGGCTGGCCGACCGGATTGTTTTAGTAAGGGTAAGCTGGCAGCGATGGAGGCAGCAGGTGTAAACCGCATCAGCGTCAATCCTCAGACCTTTCATGATAAAACTCTGCGACTGATTGGCAGGAAGCACACTGTGTCCGATTTTTATGCGGCCTATGAAAGGGTGCGTCAAAGCGCAATACAAGTCGTGAATATGGATTTGATTATCGGTCTGCCGCAGGAAACTGAAGCGGATATTGCTTATTCACTAGAGCAGGCAAGAGCACTGTCGCCCGAAAATCTGACGGTGCATACGCTTACGTTGAAGCGTGCGGCGCCGCTTTTTGTAGCACCACGGCAGGCGGCGCTTACAGCAGACGCTGCAGCACGCATGGTGCAGCAGGCAGCTGTTGTAGCGCAGGCTATGGAGCTGGAGCCTTATTATCTGTACCGCCAGCATTATATGCTTGGACACTTGGCAAATGTTGGTTATGCCAAGCGTGGTACAGAAAGTATATATAACATTCAGATGATGGAGGAACGCCATCCCGTGATCGGGGTAGGGCCTACGTCTGCCAGCAAAGTACCGCTGGGTGACGGTCATCATCTGCGTAAGCTCAATATGCCTAAGAATGTGGCTGTGTATGCGGCAAATTTGGCGGAGCTTGCTAAAAAACGGGAAAGCTTATTTAGTTGATGCTTGTAATGGCATCAGTTAGGAGAGGATAGATATGCTGACTACAGCACCTAGAGGAACGAAGGATATAATGCCTTCAGATGTTAACGCCTGGCGTTATTTGGAAGAAACAGTGCGTAAGATTTGCGCTCAATATGGTTATAAGGAAATCAGAACTCCGGTATTTGAGCATACAGAGTTGTTTCAGCGTGGTATTGGTGATACTACCGACGTTGTAGAAAAGGAAATGTATACCTTTACAGACCGCGGCAATCGCAGCATCACATTGCGTCCGGAAAATACTGCCAGCGCCGTACGCGCCTACGTGGAGCATAAGCTGAGCAAGGACGACGCAGCTACCAAGCTGTATTACATCGGACCTATGTTCCGCTATGACAGACCGCAGGCAGGCCGTCTGCGTGAGTTCCACCAATTTGGTGTGGAGGCCTTGGGCGTGCCGGGACCGAACGTGGATGCCGAAATTATTCTTTTGGCTGTACAGGTTTTGCAAAGCCTGGGCTTGAAGGATTTGAAGCTTAAAATAAATTCTGTTGGCTGCCCAAAGTGCCGTCCGCAGCACCGCGAAAAGCTGCAAGCCTTCTTTAAGCCGCATTTTGACGAGCTGTGTAAGGACTGTCAGGGTAGATACGACCGCAATCCGCTGCGTCTTTTGGACTGTAAAAATCCGCACTGTCATGAACTGGGCGAGGGTGCTCCCAGCTTGGAGGAATGCCTGTGTGATGAATGCAAGGAGCATTTTGCAGGCCTCAAGGAGCTTTTGACTGCCGCTGGTGTAGAATATGAGGTTGACCACAATCTGGTACGCGGCCTTGATTACTACACCAAGACTGCTTTTGAAATCCAATATGCACCGCTGGGAGCACAAAGTGCTGTTTGCGGTGGTGGCCGTTATGATGGCCTGGTGCAGGAAATCAGCGGGGATGAAGCTCGCCCCGGCATTGGCTTTGCTATGGGCATGGAGCGCGTGCTTTTGGCACTGGAAAAGCAAAACCTTTTGCCGCAGTTTGACGAAAGCATTGATACCTATGTTGTCTGCCCCAAGAAAGAAAACTTTGCTTTGGCATTTAAAACTGCCATTGAGCTGCGCCGCGCAGGCTTCAAGGTAGAATATGACTTTAACGGGCGCAGCATGAAGGCGCAGATGAAGCAGGCCAACAAGTTCCAGGCAAAACAGGTGTTAATATTTGGCGAGGACGAGGTGAGCCGCGGTGCCGTTACCGTGCGTAATATGGCAACTAGCGAGCAGCAGGAAATCGCTGTTAATGATATTATTAGTTATTTCAATACTTTATAAGCAGAGGTGCTGAACATGATTAAAGAAAAACGCAGCCATCATTGTGGTGTGCTGACTAAGGAGCAGGCCGGCGAGCAGGTTGTACTGTGCGGCTGGGTTGCAAAGCGTCGTGACCACGGCGGCTTGATTTTTATCGATCTGCGTGACCGCAGCGGTATTGTGCAGGTTGTAGC
>CAVAHH010000047.1:0-9794 GCA_963588395.1 bacterium | reverse complement strand
GCATAGCTTTTGTAAGACCTGCCTAAGTTCGCTGTTTGTATGATCTGTCATGGGTAAATCTCACTTTCATAATAGTCTGACTAGTCACTATGGGTAGTATAGCAGATAAGGAGACAAAAATCAACATAATATTCAGATTATTAAGTATAAATATAGGGCTTAGTGAAAATATGCTAAACAGATCAAGGCTTTCTTGTCCTGCATTTATCGATAAAGATAATCGCTGGCAAAACAAAAAGGGCAGGTGCACAATCACCTGCCCCAAGCAGCAATTTTTACTTACACAGCAGCAAGAGGCCGCCGATGCTTGGCATACACAAAACAATATAGCGCAGCACGTTACGCGGCGCCAGGCGCGTCAGCTTGGCGCCAAAGTAGGCACCTATGGTCAGGCCGCCCAGCGTCTGCAAAAAGATGACCAAATCCAGGTGGCCGTTAAACAAATAGCCCAGGCCGCCCGAAATGGAAATAGGCAGGATGATGAGCATGGTGGTGCCGATGGCATGGTACAGCGAGATGCCGAAAAAGAGCATGAGGCTGATTTGGATGAAGGCGGTGGCGCCGATGCCGAAGGCGCCGCTCAAAAAGCCGGTAACAAGGCCGATGCAGGCAGCGTGGGCATAAAAGCTTGCTCCCTGCGCGTGGGAGGCGTGCCTTGCTACAAAGGCATCCAGCACGTCCTTGCGGAACAGAACAAAATATAGCAGCACGCTGGAGGCAAGCATGAGCGCGGCTGTAATTTTACTCAAAATATCACCTGCCAATGCGTCCGAAACGCGCGCGCCGATAAAGGCGCCCACCATGCCGGCAAGGCCCGTGGGCACACCAAGGCGCAAAAGCACGTCACCCTCGCGAAAGTGGCTGATGGCCCCCGAAAGCATGGTAAAGGACATGGCGGCCAGCGCCACGCCCAGGGCTGTGTGAATAGAAACGCCAAAGCCCACGGTGAGCATGGTGATGGTGAGCCCGGCACCGCCTGCGCCGGCAAAGCCTAGTAGTGTGCCCAAAAAAATCATAGCGAGAAAAATCATAAATACACCCTTCCTTGTTTTATAAGCATTTGGCTAATATCAGCATAAACTAGCAATGTCAGTAAGTCAGGACGCATCTTGGCAGTAAAGAAAATAGCATCAGTAATGCCCGGATGGCTGCTGATGCTATCTTTTACCCGCAAGGCCTTGTGACTGCGGAATCACCGATTCGATAAAGGCTTTGACGATGGCCGGGTCAAAATCGAGCCCTGCCTTGTTCTGCAGCTCGACGATGGCGTCCGCGTGCGTCTTCTGCCAGTGCTGCGTGCAGGGGTTAAGGTTGCGGTCGTAGTAGTTGGCAACAGCTACAATGCGCGCACCGATGGGAATGTTTTGCCCCTTGAGGCGCTTGGGATAGCCTGTGCCGTTCCACTTTTCGTGGTGGCTGCGGATAATGTCGCAGATGATGGCAAAGCCGGGGATATTTTCGAGCATGCTGGCACCGGCAATGCAGTGACGCTTGTATATGGACTGCTCCCTGGTAGATAAAAACGGCAGCTTGGCCAAAATAATATTGGGTACCGAAAGCTGCCCTATATCGTGCAAAAGCGCCGCCGTCTTAATCTGCGACACCTCGGAGGCAGGCAGCCCCAGCTTGGCCGCTGTGCTGGCGGCGTAATTGGCCACCTGCTGGCTGTGCAGATAAATGTCCTTGTTTTTAATTTCGAGCATCCTTAAATAGAACTCGCAGATTTCCCGCATCTGGCGCGCATCTGCAAAGTCCAGGCATTGTGGTATGGCAATCATAACAGTCTTTCCCTTTATTCCCGTACAATATGAGTACTAACAGTATAACACCTTTTGACAAAATATTAAAGTATGGCCTGCCTGCGGCTTGCAAAAAAAAATCGGGGAGCTTATAATTAACTGAGACAACTCAGGTCTGTGGTTGCAAGTCGATGCCAGTTGCAGGCAAAACGATCCACGTAAGCAGCGAAAATTTGCTGTGAGCACGGTGCAGCTTAGAAGTAAGTCCTGCCGCAAAAAAATTAGGGCGAGAGGGGTAGTAGTGGGGAGCGCGATGCTTAGGAGCGAACCCTCCAGCAGGCGAGTGTGGGGGCGAAAACCAGGTCAGCTGAGTTGTTTTTTTTTGCTAGCTGTCAGCCTGCAGGGCATTCAAGGAAAATGCGGTGCGGGCTGTTATTTTTATACCATAATTTTTTATAAAAATTCTTTACCTTGCTGCCGATTCGGTATATAATGGTTGTAACTTGATAAAGCGATACATTGTTGAAAGGAGTAGTTCATGATGAAAAAAATTCTGCTATTGGTTATGGCTGTGCTGGCGGCAGCGGCGATGCTGGTTGCCGGCTGCGGCGGCGATGGTGGCGACAAAAAGGCCGCAGAGCCGCAAAAGGTGCTGCGCGTCGGTACCGAGCCGACTTTTGCGCCCTTTGAGTTTCAAAAGGAAGGCAGCAAAACCTATGACGGCTTTGACATGGATCTGGCACGTGCTATCGGCAAGCAGATGGGTTACGAGGTCGAAATCGTCAACATGGGCTTTGATGCCTTGATCCCCGCGCTGAACGCAGGCAACATCGACGTTATTGCCGCAGGCATGAGCATCAACGACGAGCGCAGACAGGCAGTAACCTTCTCTGATCCGTATTATACCTCCGGCCTGATTATTATGGTCAACAAGGATAATACCGAGGTCAAGAGCATTAAGGATCTGGAGGGCAAGCGCATTGCCTGCCAGATCGGCACCACCGGTGAAAAGATGGCCAGAAGCGTTGCTAATGCCAAGGTAACGGCCTTTAACACCAACGACGAGGCTGTTATGGAGCTGAAGAACAAGGGCGTTGACGCTATCATTAACGACAGCCCGGTTGTCGGCTATTATCTGGCACAGGGCGGTAACAAGACCATGATGACCGTGGGCGACGTTATGGAGGCCGAGCAATACGGCCTGGCAGTTAAAAAAGGCAACGATAAGATGGCTCAAAGCATCAACAAGGCTTTGCTGGACCTGAAGAAGAATGGTGCTTATGACAAGATTTACCAAACCTGGTTTGGCGAAGTAAAGAAATAATATTTGGTTCACAGCAGAGCACGATGGGGTGTAACAGAACCAGTCGTGCTCTGTTTATTTTTAGGCGTTTGGCCTGTAGATAATATTTATGAGGGGGACTTTAAAATGAAAAAGATTTTGACGTTTTTGCTGATGGCTATTATGGCCTGCAGCCTGCTTGCTGCCGGCTGTGGTGGTGATGAGAAAAAGGCTGATGGCGGCGAAAAGATTCTGCGCGCCGGCACCGAGCCTGTATTTGCACCCTTTGAATTTCCTAAGGAGGGCAGCAAGGAGCTGACAGGCTTTGATATCGAGCTGATTCAAGCTCTGGGCAAGCAGCTGGGCTACAAGGTGGAAATGGTGAGCATGGGCTTTGATGCCCTCATCCCGGCGCTCAATGCAGGTAATATTGATGTAGCTATTGCCGGCATGACCATTACCGACGAGCGCAAAAAGGCAGTAGATTTTACCGAATCCTATTACACCTCCGGCCTGATGATCATGGTGCGCAAGGACAGCGACGTTAAATCTATTGATGATTTAAAGGGTAAAACCATTGCCTGCCAGATTGGCACCACCGGCGAAAATAAATCCAGAACGGTTGAGGGTGCTAAGGTAAAGGCCTTCAACACCCAGGATGAGGCATCCCTGGAGCTGAAGAACGGTGGCGCTGACGCTGTTATCGGTGACGCGCCCGTAATTGAATATTACCTGGCGCAAACAGGCTCCTCCTTTGCCAAGACTGTGGGCGAAAAGATGGAGGCAGAGCCTTATGGCATCGCTCTCAAAAAGGGCAGCAAGCTGACTGCCGATTTGAACAAGGCCATGGCCGAGCTGAAAAAGAGCGGCGAATATGACAAGCTGTACAGCAAATGGTTCGGTGCTAAAAAATAATAAGCTGACGGCCTCTGTAGCAGGTGGTCGTTACAGAGGAGTATAAAAATAGCTATATACTCCTCCGTCTCCTTGCTAGTGAGGAGAAATTTCTATAGAAGGGATTGGGGAGTATGAATTTTGATTTGATAGCAAGGTCCGTGCCGCTGCTTTTGGCAGGCGCCGCTATTACGGTGGAAATCACGGCGATGAGCGTGGCTCTGGGCCTCTTCATCGGCTGTATGGTGGGCATCGCACGCCTGTGCAGCATTAAACCTTTGCGCTATTTTGCTAATATTTATGTAGATTTTATCCGTGGCACACCGCTTTTGGTGCAAATCTTTTTGGTGTATTTTGCTCTGCCCGGTATTACCGGCAGCCGCGTGGACCCGCATGTGGCAGCCATTTCGGCCTGCTCTATTAACAGCGGTGCCTACATTGCCGAAATCTTCCGCGCCGGCATCCAGTCAATCGACAAGGGCCAGATGGAGGCGGGCCGCAGCCTGGGCATGACCTGGTCGCAGACCATGCGCTATATTATTATGCCGCAGGCCTTTAAGCGCATCATTCCGCCCCTGGGCAACGAATTTATCGCCATGCTGAAGGATTCCTCACTGGTTTCCGTCATCGGCTTTGAGGAGCTCACCCGCCGCGGCCAGCTGATCATCGCCCGCACCTACGCATCCTTTGAAATCTGGATGGCTGTAGCAATTATCTATTTGATTATGACCTTTGCTGTAGCAAGGTTTACCGGGTACTTGGAGCGGAGGTTTGACACAAAATGAGCAAGGAAATGATAAAAATCACCGATTTGAAAAAAAGCTTTGGTGACCTGCAGGTCTTGAAGGGCGTTAACCTGAGCATTGCCGAAAAAGAGGTTGTCGTTATCATCGGCCCCAGCGGCAGCGGCAAAAGCACGCTGCTGCGCTGCATCAACTTTTTGGAGGAGCCTACCGGCGGCAGCATTGTGATCGACGGTATTCCCCTGACGGGCGAGGCCAACATCAACGAAATCCGCAAGGAGGTCGGCATGGTGTTCCAGCGCTTTAACCTTTTCCCGCATATGAATGTGCTGCAGAATTTGATGCTGGCACCCATGAAGGTGCGTGGCATCAAAAAGGAAGAGGCCGAAAAAACAGCGCATATGTATTTGAAGAAGGTTGGCCTGGAGGACAAGGCCAAGGCCTATCCCGACCAGCTGAGCGGCGGCCAGCAGCAGCGTGTGGCTATTGCGCGCGCCCTGTGCATGAAGCCTAAGGCATTGCTGTTTGACGAGCCCACCAGCGCGCTGGACCCGGAAATGGTTAACGAGGTGCTGGATGTTATGAAGGAGCTGGCCAATGAGGGCATGACTATGGCTGTTGTTACCCACGAAATGGGCTTTGCCCGCGAGGTGGGCGACCGCGTTTGCTTTGTAGATGGCGGCGTCATCTTAGAGCAGGGCACGCCCGAGGAGCTCTTTATCCACCCCAAGGAAGAACGCACGAAAAACTTCCTGTCAAAAATCTTATAATATTATGCAAGGCTCCCCTGCAGCGCGTGGCTGCAGGGGAGCTTTTTTGTGTGGGAAGGTGTCAGAGGCTAAAAGTTTCAGACTTAATGGAGAGCTACCAGGTAAAGGGCAGCGCTGTATATGTAACCGAGGGCGAGGTTGTAGAAGCATACAAGGCCGCAGTTTCCGCAATGTTCAACGGTGCGGCAACCGCCAAGGGCGCGCTCATTATCACACCGGAGCAGGTTATCGTTACCACCCCGGGTGCTGATAACAAAAAGGTGCTGTAATTTCCTATTTTGCAAAGCATCTGTCAGTGGTCAGGAATGTTTTATAAGGAAGAAAGCACTAACGTTATGACGCAATGCCAGCGCTGTGATTATAAATGAATATCCTCCTATACATTTTGCGCAAAAAATGCTAAGATATAACAGACGCCTGAGGTCTTGCTGCTAATTTTTTTTACAGCAAGACTTTCTTTCTTGCAGGCAGTCGTTATTTAGGGAGTGATATTTTGGAGAAGGATTTAGAGCAGGACAGCTATTTTGGCTCAGAAAAAATCAGCAAAATCCTGCGCGATATTGCGCCGCCGGTGATGCTGGGGCTGCTTATCCAGGCCTTGTATAATATAGTAGACAGCTTTTTTGTCGGCCAATATTCTGTTGCGGGCCTTACGGCGCTGTCGGTAATTTTTCCGGTGCAATTTGTAGCGATAGCGCTGGCAGTTGGCACAGGCGTGGGCGTAAACACTTACATGGCGCGCAAGTACGCGCAGGGAAAGCCGCAGGCAGCAGATGCTGCCGCCGGCACGGGTATGGTGCTGGAGCTGGTGACCTGGGCGCTCTTCGCAGCAGTGTGCTACGCTTTTATGCGGCCGTACGTGCTGACGTCGGCCAGCGAGGAGGCAGCCATTACGGCGGCGGTGACCTATGGCAACATTGTGTGCGTGGGCAGCCTGGGGCTGTTTTTGGAGGCTAATTGGACCAAGGTGCAGCAGGCCAGCGGCGGTATGCGTCTGCCGATGCTGGCGCAGGTGGCAGGTGCCTTGGTCAACATCGTATTAGACCCGCTTTTGATTTTTGGCGCAGGACCTGTTCCTGCCTTGGGCATAGCCGGTGCAGCCTACGCTACGGTAGCGGGGCAGCTGGTGGCGGCGGCGATTACCTTTTTTAAGGGCTGGCGCAGGCCGCCTGCAGGGCTGGCAGCATTTTTGCATTATGCAGGCCGTATTTATTTTTATGGCTATTCTTCTATCCTGATGCAGGCCAGCTGCACTGTGTATATCGTAATCTTGAACATTATCTTGGCAGGCTTTTCGGATGCGGCGGTGACGGTGCTGGGACTGTATTACAAATGGCAGACCTTTTTCTTTATCCCGCTTTTGGGACTGATGACCTGCATCGTGCCTGTCATCAGCTTTAACTATACCTGCAGGCGGTTTGACCGCTGCCGTGAAACGGTAAAGCTGTCGTGCTATATTTCGGCAGCCTTCATGATAGTAGGCTTTATCTGCTTTGTGATCTTTCCGGAGCAGTCGCTGGGAATATTTTCGCATGATGCCGCGGTCATGGAAATCGGGCGAACTGCCTTTCCTATAATCGGCACCAGCTTTTTTTCGGCAGTCTTTTCGCTGATGCTGCCCATGGTGTTTCTGGCGATTGGCGCAGGCCGTGCCAGTACGCTGCTGTCGCTCAACAGGCAGATTTTTTGCCTGCTGCCAAGCTTTTGGTGCTTTGCGCAGCTGGGCGTGGATTATACCTGGGTGGCGTTTCCCTTTTCTGAGACAGTGTCAGGAGGCATCAGCTATTATATGTACCGCAGGCTGGTAAAAAGCTGGGAACAATAAATTTACAGTAAGGATGGATATAAATGTTAATTCGTAAAGCAACAATCAATGATTTAGACGCTATAGCGGCAGTGGAGGCCGCATGCTTCCCGGCGGCAGAGGCAGCGACGGCGGCAGAATTTGCTGAACGCCTGGCGCATTATGCAGACTGCTTCTGGCTGCTTTTTGAGGGCAGCGAGCTGCTTGGCTTTGTCGATGGCATGATTACCAACAGTGCTGATTTGACCGACGAAATGTATGCAGATGCCAGTTTGCACAACCCCGATGGCAGATGGCAGATGATTTTTGGCTTGAACACGCTGCCGCAGTATCGCTGCCAGGGTTATGCCGCCAGGCTTGTAGAAAGCGTTATCGCTGCTGCCAGGGCTGCAGGGCGTGCGGGAGTAGTGCTGACCTGTAAGGATAAGCTGGTGCATTACTATGCCAGGTTTGGCTTTGTGGACGAGGGTATTTCAGGCTCCACGCATGGTGATGTGGTGTGGCGACAGATGCGCCTGCGTTTTTAAAATATTAAAAGACCCCTGCCTGGTGGCAGGGGTCTTTGCTTATTGTTGGAGCAGTATAATTTACAATTTATTTGCTTGTGGCAGTCATTTTAGCGTGCTATAATAATCTCCGCTATTTTATATTGTATGCAAATGAGGAGCTTGGTGAAGATGGAAAATAAGATTACCACTAAAGAATGGCTGCCATTGATTGGCATGACGGTGGCGGCCTTTATGTTTAATACCTCGGAGTTTATGCCGATTGGTCTGCTGATGGATATCGCGGCCGATTTTGCGATGACCGAGGCGCAGGCAGGCCTGCTGATAACCATTTATGCCTACGTCGTAATGCTTATGAGCCTGCCGCTGATGATTCTGGCCTCGCGCTACCCCCTGCGCAAGCTGCTTTTGGCAACCATCAGCCTGTTTGCTGTGTCGCACGTGGCCTCGGCCTTTGCCGGCGGCTTTTGGACGCTTATGCTTTCACGTGTGGGCGTGGCCTTTGCCCATTCTATTTTCTGGTCGGTAGCCTCGCCCATCGCGGTGCGCCTGGTGCGCGGGCCGTTTAAGGCTCTGGCTATGAGCATGATCGTTACGGGTACGGCGATCGCGATTATCGTCGGCCTGCCGCTGGGACGCATCATCGGTCTGTATATTGGCTGGCGTATGGCGTTTATGTGCATCGCGGTGATTGCCTTCGCGGTGCTGGCCTATATGTTTTTTGTCTTTCCCAAGCTGGAGGAGGGAGAGCCCTTTACGCTGGGGCAGCTGCCCGTGCTGCTGCGCAATCCCGTGCTCATCGGCCTGTATGTGATGAGCTTTTTGCTGCCGACAGGCTACTACACGGCCTACAGCTATATTGAACCCTTTCTCAAGCTTGTGGCCGGGATGGACGAGGCCTGGATTACAGTTACCCTGGTGATTTTTGGTGCTGCAGGTCTTTTGGGCAGCATGGCCTTTTCTAAATGGTATGATAAATGTCGCTTCAACTTTTTCCGCGGCACTGTGCTGGGCGTAGCGGTTGTGCTGCTGCTTTTGTATCCGCTCAGCTTTAACCATTATGTATTGCTGGCGCTGTGCGCTATCTGGGGCATTTTCGTCACAGCCTTCAACGTTGTGGGACAGGCCGAGCTTTTGCGTACAACATCTGTGAGCACGTCGGCTGTGGCTATGAGCATCTACTCCGGTATTTTTAACCTGGGCATTGGCAGCGGCAGCTACCTGGGCGGGCAGATCAGCACGCATCTGTCTATGGCCTATATCGGCTTTGGCGGTGGTGCGATAGTGCTGCTTTCCTTTGCCTATTGCACGTTGCGATTGGTGCGCAACATGCAGCGTGTGGAACGTCAGCAGGCGGCAGGTGGCCAGTAACAGGCGCTCTATTAGTATCACCTTGGTAACCACGGCACATTAAAGTGCTTACTTCACAAAAGCAGTGATAGGACTTATAATAGCAGTATCGACGATATATTTTGGGAGGTATACACTATGACACAAGAAACTTTGGCTTATGTAAAGGAACAAACCGCGGCTTTGATTGCAGCACCCAGCTGCAGCGCTGAAGCAAAGGCTGCTGCCGAGTCCTGGCTGGCTGCCGTGGGCACCGCCGGTGAAAAGGCTGCAACTACTGCCTATATTGCTGAATTAGAAGCAGATATTATGCCGATTGACGGCCTGATTGGCTTTGCAGGCAGCGAAGCAGGCGTGGGCGTATTTGGCGAGGAGCTGGCAAAAAATATTTTGGCGCACGCCAAGGAAATTAAGGTTGCAGGCGCAGAGTATTGCGACTGTCCGGCCTGCGCAGCTGTAAAGGCTATTTTGGATAAAAAGGCAGCCATGCTGGCCGAATAAGGGTAGTAGACAATTTTACTTGCCTTTAGCTATTAGACATAGTATAATAGGCATAGAAAAAGTGCTACCGATAGGCGGTTGCCATTGGAATTGTTAAGTTAAAGAATAACCGCTCGTTTTCCTAGGACGGGGCGGTTATTTTTTTGCGTTTTTACCGAGCTCATAGCCGAATTTTAAGCACGCTAAGCCGTAGCCTAACAGTGCG
>CAVAHH010000046.1:0-10040 GCA_963588395.1 bacterium | reverse complement strand
TATGCGCTGCAGGACCAGGGGCTGGATACGGTGGAGGCTAACGTGCGCCTGGGCGTTGCACCGGATTTGCGTGACTATGGTATGGGTGCGCAGATTCTTTCGGATCTGGGCTTGACGAGCGTGCGTCTGATTACCAATAACCCGGCAAAGCGCATTGGTCTTTCGGGTTATGGCATTACTATCAGTGGACGCGTGCCTATTATCATGGAGCCTAACAAATATAACGAGCATTATTTGGACGTAAAAGAAGAGAAGATGGGGCACAAGCTGCACGATGGCTGCAGTTGCGGTTGCCACTAAAAATTTGTGATAATATAATTGCTTCATCAGGTTCGTCAAACTATCGCTTACGTCGAACATTTTTGGGTTATGGTAAAGTGCTTTTTGCTAAGCTTTTTGCACGAGCCAAAAGCGCTAAGTTTCTCGCGCTTTTAGCGGTTCGCGTCAAACCAATCGCCTGCGCTCTAACGAGCTTGCCTCTTGGGACGCTATCGCATGGCGCGCATTAACCAATCAGCTTCGTCCTACGGACTCGCTTCTTGGATGCGCCCGCAAAAAGCGCGAACCTTTCTTGCTTCTTCTTTCAGTTATGAAAGAAGAAGGCCTAAAAACGATAATATAATTGCTCAATTCAGCTTTATATCTCACATTGGAAAATAAATAAAAAATAATGGAGGAATACATCATGAACATTTTAGAAGGAAAGCTCACTGCCAAAAATATGAAGGTGGCAATCGTTGTTGCCCGCTTTAACGAATTTATCACCAGCAAGCTGCTGAGTGGTTGCGTTGACTGCCTGCTGCGTCACGAGGCTGCTGATGAGGATTTGACCGTTGCCTGGGTTCCCGGCGCTTTTGAAATCCCTATGGCGGCAAAAAAGCTGGCCGAAAGCGGCAAGTATGATGCTGTAATCTGCCTGGGTGCTGTTATCCGTGGCGCTACACCGCATTTTGATTATGTTTGCGCTGAAGCTTCCAAGGGCATTGCCCAGGTGAGCATGCAGACGGGCGTGCCTGTTGCCTTTGGCGTGCTGACTACCGAAAACATTCAGCAGGCTGTGGAGCGTGCCGGCACTAAGGCTGGCAACAAGGGCGTGGACTGCGCTATGACAGCTATGGAAATGGTTAATCTGCTGCGCAACATGTAAGTATCGCAGTCGCAGACGGGTCAAGGAAATGTAATAATTTCCTTGCTTGCCTTTTTGACTATTATGCTATATAATTGAAAATGTGGATGAGCCGTATATGGCCGTTCCCGTTGCAGAATTTTGCAAGCCCGCTAGCAGTAGTTTAGTGGGCTTGTTTTGTTAAGGAGACATAATTATGGAAGACGTTTTGACTAAAGCCACCGCTGACGGTGTGCGTATTTATGCGCTGAGCACTACTAATCTGGTGCGTGAGGCAGCCAAAAAGCATGGTTGCTCGCATCTGGCAAGCGCGGCATTGGGCCGTGCTATGAACGGTGCTTTGCTTTTGGCAGCAACTATGAAGGATAATGAACGCATCAGCCTGCGTCTGAAGGGCGACGGGCCCTTGGGTGAGGTTGTGGCTGACGCCGAAGGAGCCTGCGTGCGCGGTTACGTAGAAAATCCTGATGCTTTTTTACCTTTGAAAAATAGCAAGCTGGACGTGGGTGGCGGCATTGGCCAGGGAAATATTATCGTGACACGTTATCTGCAAAATGCAGAGCCCTTTACAGGCTACTGTGAGCTGCAGGATGGTGAAATCGCCAGCGATCTGACTAAATATCTGTACGTATCCGAGCAGACACCGACGAGTGTTGCCTTGGGAGTTTTGGTGGACAAGGAGGGCGAGGTTACTGCCAGCGGCGGCTTCTTCATCCAGGCAATGCCTGGATGTGCGGACGAGGTTTTGGAAAAGCTGGAAAACAATGTTAATCTGATGCCTTATGTAACACAGCTTTTGGAAATTGGCTATACGCCGCAAAAGATGATTGAGATCATCGGCCGTGGTCTGGACGTAGATATTAAGGAAACCGTGCCCGTGAGCTTCAAATGCCGTTGCAGCCGTGAGCGGATTTTGACTGTGCTGGGTAGTCTTGATACAAAATCGCTGGAGGAGCTGGCGCAGGATAAGGTGACAGAGGCGCATTGCCAGTTTTGTAATACCACCTACGAATTTTCGCAGGAGGAAGTGCAGCAGCTGCTGGATGTGAAGCATAAGCAGGAAGAAGCAGCGAAGCCTGCTGAGTGACAAAAGTTTTCTTGACAAACGGAACTTTTGTTTGTATAATTAATGCAATGAAACGAGATCAATATTTTATATATTAGGAGGAAGGCAGATGGACGCAGATAAAAAGAAAGCTTTAGATATGGCGATGCACCAGATTGAAAAGGATTTTGGCAAGGGTAGCATTATGATGCTGGGCGAAGCTAGTGCAAAGATGAACATCGAGGTTATCCCGACCGGTGCTTTGTCCCTGGATATTGCCTTAGGCGTTGGCGGCATTCCCCGTGGACGTGTTATTGAAATCTATGGACCGGAATCATCCGGTAAGACCACTGTGGCCCTGCATATGATCGCAGAGGCACAGAAGCTTGGCGGTTATGCTGCCTTTATCGACGCAGAGCACGCTTTGGATCCTGAATACGCACGTCACTTGGGAGTAGATATTGATGAATTGCTGATTTCGCAGCCGGATAATGGCGAGCAGGCCTTGGAGATTGCTGATGCCTTGGTGCGCAGTGGCGCTATTGATATCATCGTTATTGACTCTGTTGCCGCTTTGGTACCACGTGCCGAAATTGAAGGTGAAATGGGCGATTCCCACGTCGGTTTGCAGGCGCGCTTGATGAGCCAGGCGCTGCGTAAGCTGACAGCTTTGATTTCTAAATCTAAATGCGCCACTATTTTCATCAACCAGATTCGTGAGAAGGTTGGTGTTATGTTTGGCAACCCTGAAACCACTACTGGCGGTCGTGCACTTAAATTCTACTCTACAGTACGTTTGGACGTGCGTCGTATTGATACGCTAAAAAATGGTAACGATATGATTGGCAGCCGCACCCGCGTTAAGGTGGTAAAGAACAAGGTAGCCCCCCCGTTTAAGCAGGCAGAGTTCGATATTATGTATGGTAAGGGCATTTCTCATGAAGGCTGTCTGGTTGATTTGGGTGCAGATCTTGATATAATCAATAAGAGTGGTGCCTGGTATTCCTATGGTGATATCCGTCTGGGACAAGGTAAAGAAAAGGTTAAGGATTTCCTGCGTGAGAACCAGGACATTGCTAACGAAATTGAAGCTAAGATTCGTGCTGCAACAATTGCTAAGGTAGAAGCTGTTGCATCGGATGAGGAGCAGTTGCCGGATGTGGAGACAATCTTCAAAGAATAAACAGGCAGAAAAGAAATTTGCCAGTGCGCAGGAGGCATATAACTGCGCACTGGATTTGTTGTCCTATCGCGATTACAGCAACCAAAAAATGCTTGAACGTCTGCAGCAGAAGGGCGCGGATGCTGAGCAGGCCAGGAAATCGGTGCAAAAGCTGGAAAGCTACGGCCTTTTAGATGAGCAGCGTTATGCGCACCGTGTATACGAGATCTGGCTGGGCAAGGGCTGCTATGGCAGGCCGCATTTGCAGGCAGAGCTGGCTAAGCGTGGCATACGCGCTGAGATTGCAGCAGAGATTTTGTCAGAGTTTACGCCCGAAGAAGAGGAGCAGCACGCCCAAAGGGCAGCAGAGCTTTTTTGCCAGCGTAACCGGCGCAGGCTGACGCAGGAAGCAGACAAGAAAAAAATATATGCAGCAGCCGGCAGATTTATGGCGGCACGCGGCTTTTCAGCAAGATATGTGCACATTATATTGAATAGACTGCATTTTAGCGACGATATGTAGCGGTAAAACTTGACAACTTTGTTAATTTTAATTACAATGTAACTATCCAATCGTGTTAATATCGACGATTTTCACGAGGCGACGCGAAAGCGGTTGCCTTATTTTTTGCCCTGTTTCAGAATAAATAATACGTTAATTTGCTATAGATTAATTGATTAGGGATTCAAAGGAATAAGGACATTTATAGCAGACGCGGGCAGGCGCCTGCTGTTACTATGCAAAAAAATCTTGAAAAAATTTATAATCAGGAGGTGAGGACAATTTTAGAAATTATCGGTACAGCTGTTGTCGTTGGCCTGGCAGGCGGCACAGTGGGCTATTTAGTTCGCAAAAATGTCGCTGAAGCTAAAATTGCTACTGCTGAAGAGCAGGCAATCCGCATTGTACAGGATGCGGAGCAGGCTGGCGAGGCAAAACGCAAAGAAATTATGATGGAGGCCAAAGAGGAAATCCATCGTCTGCGTTCGGAAATGGAACGTGAAAATAAAGACAGACGCAGTGACCTGCAACGTCAGGAGCGTCGCTTGCTGCAGAAGGAAGAAAATTTGGACCGCAAAATTGAGTCCTTTGAACGCAAGGAGGAAAAGCTGGTATCTAAGGAGCAACGCCTGAACGCTGCTCAGGAGAAGGCAGACGCAATGCTGGAAAAGCAACAGGCTGAGCTGGAGCGTATTTCCGGCCTGACCAGCGAGGAAGCAAAGCAGGAGCTGCTGCAGTCCTTGGAGGATGAGGTAAAGCACGAGTCTGCTATGATGGTTAAGGAGCTGGAGCAGCAGGCTAAGGATGAGGCCGACCGCAAGGCAAGGGAGATTATTTCCCAGGCAATACAGCGTTGTGCAGCCGACCAGGTAGCCGAAACCACCGTTTCGGTTGTGGGCTTGCCTAACGATGAAATGAAGGGTCGCATTATTGGCCGCGAGGGCCGCAACATCCGCACTTTGGAGACCTTGACCGGTATTGATCTCATTATTGATGATACGCCGGAGGCAGTTATTATTTCGGGCTTTGACCCTGTGCGCCGTGAGGTTGCACGCATTGCTTTGGAAAAGCTGATTAACGATGGCCGTATTCATCCGTCCCGCATCGAGGAAATGGTGGAAAAGGCACAGAGAGAGGTTGAGCAGAAGATTAAGGAGGCTGGTGAGCAGGCAACCTTTACGGTTGGCGTGCATGGCCTGCATCCTGAGCTGATTAAGCTTTTGGGTCGCCTAAAATATCGCACCAGCTATGGTCAGAACGTACTCAACCATTCGGTAGAGGTGGCAAATCTGGCTGGTGTTATGGCTTCGGAGCTGGGTGTTGACGTGGTGCTTGCTAAGCGTGCAGGTCTTTTGCACGATATCGGCAAGGCTATTGACCATGAGATGGAGGGCTCTCACGTGGAAATTGGCGGCGAAATCGCTAAGAAATTCCGCGAGTCCGAGCTCATTGTCAATGCTATTTTGGCGCATCATGGAGATTGCGAGCCCAAGAGCGTGGAGGCAGTGCTTGTTTCCGCTGCTGACGCCGTAAGTGCTGCCCGCCCCGGCGCAAGAAGAGAAACTCTGGAAAGCTATCTGAAGCGTTTAACTCGATTGGAAGAAATTTCTGAGTCATTTGACGGTGTAGAAAAATGCTACGCTGTACAGGCTGGCCGTGAGATCCGCATCATGGTTAAGCCTGAGGTTATTGATGATGCTTCCGCAGTGCTTTTAGCACGTGATATTTCGAAGAAGATTGAAGCCGAGATGGAATATCCCGGTCAGATCAAGGTCGTTATTATCCGCGAAACCCGTGCTGTGGATTATGCAAAATAGAAATTAACAAAGCTGAAGCTCTGCTTGAGGGTACTGTTTGCGATAGTACTGTTCAAGCAGAGCTTTTTAAATTTCCTTAGCAGGATTTTTGCAGGAAGCGTCGAATAAAAATCATTGGAAATTTTTTTGACAGGTGCGCCAGCTGCGGCTGGTGCTGAAAAGGGAATGCCGGTGCGAATCCGGAGCAGTCCCGCTACTGTAAGTGGAGCCCAGGCAATTATGTCACTGACGCAAGTTGGGAAGGCGCTGTGGGTGATGAAGCTAAGCCAGGAGACCTGCCTGTTGCAAAGCCTGTAGCCTACGGGGGATAGGCTGGCTTTGACGTGCGCAATTTTATAGAAGCAAGGTGAAAGTGCTTTTTCGCCTCTATCTCCCGCAAGGGAGATTTTTTGTTTTACAGAGGCTATGCACTTGGCAGAAAAACGCTAAATTTGTCACAGAGCAAGCATAAAAATTTTAGGTAATGAGTGCTAGTATTACAGAAATTGCAATATTGTTTGTGCGCCAGTATGACTGATGTATAGTTGTCATTTGTTGGCATGGCGCGAGTTTTATTGCAATTTCGTTGTAATTCTGCACGAAATTACCGTAAAAAAATTTTTCGTTGCGTCGTGACAATTTAGCGTTGATACAGTGCCTTGCTGGTTACTTATTTGAAGCTAAATTCTTGAAGGGAGGTTTATTTATGAGCGGAAAAATTGTTATGGTTACTGGCGGCGCACGCAGTGGCAAGAGTGAGTTTGCCGAAAGCTATGTAATGCATTATTCTCCCAAATGCGATTACATTGCCACCGCCGAAATTTTGGACGAAGAAATGGCGGAGCGTGTGCGTCTGCACCGCGAGCGCCGTGATGCACGCTGGATTAACCACGAAGCACCCTATCATGCGGATAAGGTGTTTGCAGCGTTAGGGGCAGAGACACAGGCGGTGCTGTTTGACTGCCTGACGATTTATATGTCTAACCTTTTTTATGGCAAGGAGGCGCCGCAGGGTGAATTTTTGCAGCGCTGTGATGTTGTGCTGGCAGAAATTGACAAGCTGCTGGCAGCAGCACAGGCCTGTGGCAAAAGAGTTGTTTTTGTGACCAACGAGGTGGGGAGCGGTATCGTACCCGATAACCAGATGGCACGCGAATACCGTGATTTGGCTGGTTGGGTAAACCAACGCGTGGCGCAGGCTGCAGACCATGTATATTACTGTGTGGCAGGTCAGGCTGTGGATGTAAAAAAATTAGCATTTAAGTTTGAGGACGAAGGAGAATAAGCAAAAGATGGAAAACTTTACAATACCTGCTTTGGACGAGCAGATGATGCAAAGAGTACGTGAAGGCTTTGCCAAGATGGATAAGCCTGCGGCAAGCTTGGGCAAGCTGGAGCAGATGGTGGTGCAGCTTGCAGGTATGGTGGGAAGTGAGCTGCCGGATAAGCTCAAAACTGCTATGGTGCTGATGTGCGGCGATCACGGCATTGCTAAATACGGTGTTAGTGCTTACCCGCAGGAGGTAACACGCCAGATGATTAACGGCTATATGCGCGGCACTGCGGGTGCTACGGTTCTGGCACGTCACGCGCATGCTGATGTGTATGTGTGCGATGTGGGTACAGCCTTTGATTTGAGCGATATGGAAAAGGTTTATGATAAAAAAGTGGCCTGGGGCACGCAGGATTTTACCCAAGGACCAGCAATGACGTCTAAGCAGGCCGAAGCAGGCATCCGCGTGGGCATAGAGATGGCAAATATGTGCATCGATAAGGGTTATAATATGCTTTATACCGGCGAAATGGGTATTGGTAACACTACGTCCACAGCAGCTATTGCCAGCGCGTTTTTGGGCCTGGACCCGCTTTTGACCGTGGGCCGTGGCAGCGGCATTAATGACGAGCGCATGAAGATTAAGCGTCAGGTGGTTATTGACGGTCTGGCCAAGAATATGCCCAAGCAGGGCGATGCCATGGATATACTCTGCAAGGTGGGCGGTTATGACCATGCCGGCCTTGCAGGTGTGATTATTGGTGCTGCCCGCCGCCGCGTACCGACGATGGTGGACGGTGTTAACGCTACGGCTGCCGCGCTTTTGGCTTATGGCCTATATCCTGAGTGCCGCAATTATATGCTGTGCTCGCACTTGAGCAGCGATATTTCGCACAAAAAGATGCTGGAGCTTTTGCAGCTGTCACCTATTGTAGACGCAGGTATGCGCCTGGGTGAGGGCACAGGTGCTTCATTGGCCATCGTGGTGCTGCAGGCTGCTATGGACGTTTATAAGCATCTGGGCAGGTGATAACATGCGTGACTTCATCACTTGTCTGGAGTTTTTGACCAGAATCCGCTTCAGTAACCGTACTGACTGGCATGATGATGACTTTAGTCGCAGTGTACCGTATTTTCCTTTGGTGGGCCTTGTAATGGGCGTTTTTATGGGAGCGGTCAACTACGGCTTGTATTATTTGCAGACACCGCCTTTGATGCGGGCCGTGATGCTGATCTTGGCCGAGCTGATTATCATCGGTGCGTTGATGTATGATGGTTTTATGGATACATCAGACGGTGTTTTCAGTGCCCGCGACCGTGAGCGGATGCTGGAAATTATGAAGGACAGCCACGTGGGATCAAATGCCGTTATTGCATTGGTGTGCATTGTGCTGCTCAAGGTGGCGGCCTATGCGACGTTAGATCCGGTCAAGCTTTCGTGGGCACTTGTCGCGGTGTTTGTGGCGACGCGCACGTTTATGGTAACGTATATTGTTAATTATAAGTATGCACGTAAAACCGGCATCGGCCATATGTTTACGGCTTATGCTAAGCCTGCGTATACCTATATCGCCTTTGCTATCTGCCTGGCGTTGGTTTTTGGCTGCGGCCTGCCGTATTTATATACCGCGGCAGCAACGTTTGCGATCTGTCAGGGTATTGCACGCTTCTTAAGCGGGCAGCTGGGCGGACTGACTGGTGATACCTATGGCTTTTTGACAGAATGTGGCATGGTAATTTATCTTATGCTGGCAACGTATTTGCTGTAGATGGTGTAATTAATTAAAGTTACAAAAGTATTTGTGGAAGAAGGAAGGATGCAATTATATTATCGCAGAGTGAAATAGCTTTTTTAGCAAATGAGTGATTGGAACCACAAAATTAGCACAACTGTTTGAGCGCGACTCTAATTTTGTATAGTAGGATTTGTTTATTTCGCGCGAGTTTTGCGCTAATTTGTTTTGCTTCCTCACGAAATTTGCGTTTTCATCTAAATTACTCGTTATTCACTCGTAATTTAGATATAGCTCCCTGTCACGATTATTTACTGCGCTACAGCTTGTAAATAATCGGCGACTCGCTAAAAAGGTCTTCACGTCGCGATATATAATTGCGAAGCTTAAAAAATATAAATATAATTCAACTACAAACATATAGAAAGGAATATCATTATGCATATAGAAGAAATCATTCAAAAGATTGTGCCTGCAGACAGGGGCTGTATGAAGCTGGCGCAGACACGCTTTGATAATTTGATTAAGCCTGTAGGCAGCTTGGCTAAGCTGGAAGAAATGACCTCGCGCTATTGCGGCATTTTGGGCATCTATGAAAAGCAAGATTTGGAATACCCAAAACGTGACCTGCTGGTTTGGTGCGATATTGCCGAGGCGGAGCAGGCCGGCAAAATTATGCACGCTAAGTGGCCGGTAAACGTACTTGCTGCCGAAACAGGCGGTCGCGCCGTGGCCTTGGTGGTGACTAGTGAAACAGAAGCGGACGCGCTAGAGGAGGGCGCAGCACTGGTGCAGGAGCTGGTGCACGAGGGAGGCCTCGGGCTTTTGGGCTTTGGCTGTCTGGCGCAGGCTGACAACGCAATGGTACTCACTGCTATGGCAGGTGGTATCTTGCAGGCAGCGGCGATGAAGGTGCCTGTGATTTTGGACGGCGTAGCTACCTGTAGGGCTGCAAAAAAAGCGGCAGGGCTTGCGCCTGGTGTTTTGGATTATTGCTTTGCCGGCCATGTATCGGCGGAGTCTGGTGCCGAAGAGGCATTGCAGGAGCTGGGATTGACGGCGCCGCTGCGGCTGGATATCCCTGATGGTGCGGGCGAGGGCGCTGCTATCTGCTTTACTCTGTTTGATGCAGGTATTAAGGCCTTCAAGGAAATGGAAACCTTTGAAGAAGCAGGTGTGCACGCAGAGATGAAGGAGTTTTCCCTGGCAGAGCAGTCCAAGAAGGGAAAGGCTTGAGATGGGTAAGATTTATTTAATCCGTCACGGAGAAACAGACAGTAACAAGGGACACCGCTTTCAGGGGCGCATGAACCTGCCACTGAACCCCAAGGGAATGCAGCAGTCAGCTTTGCTGGCGCAGTACATGCAGCACCTGCCTGTAGATGCCGTGTACTGCAGTAGCA
>CAVAHH010000045.1:0-10101 GCA_963588395.1 bacterium | reverse complement strand
ATATAAGGGTGGCATTATCCCTTTGGCTGATTTTATAAAGATGAAATATGACCGCGACATTTTAGTGCGTGTTATTGTGAAAAAGGTGCAGGCGCGTTATGCTTACCAATCTGTGCGCGTAACTAAAACTGACTTCCCTGTGCTGACCTGTGCGGCAGCGCTTTCGGAAGATGGCAGTGCGCAGGTGGCTGTGGGTGCACGTCCTGCCAAGGCTTCCCTGGTGCGTGACGAGCAGGGTATTATGACATTGCCGGTGACAGCGGAGGCTGCTGAGGCCTTTGCCGCATATGCTGCAGGAATTCTACCTACAGAAACTAATCCGCGTGGCAGTGCTGCCTACCGCACGCATCTTATCAAGGTGCTGGTGAAGCGTTGTCTGCTGCAGCTTGGAGGTGAAGCCTGATGGAAATTACTTTGACCTTGAATGGGAAAAAGCTCACCCGTATGGTGGAGGCCGATACATTGCTGTTGGACTTTTTGCGTAAGGAGGGCTGCTATAGCGTCAAGCGTGGCTGTGATACTACCAACTGTGGCCTTTGCACGGTGTTTATGGACGATGTGCCTGTATTATCGTGCGGTATTTTGGCAGCACGTGCCGCAGGTCATAAAATTGTTACGATGGAGGGCCTGCAGGCCGAGGTGGCGCAGCTTGGCAGCTTTATTGCTGACCAGGGTGCGGAGCAGTGCGGCTTCTGTAACCCGGGCATGATTATGAACGCTATCGCGCTGTTGCGTGAAAACAGCGATCCTACTGAGGACGAAATCAAGGAATATCTTGCGGGTAACCTGTGCCGTTGCTCTGGCTATGAGGGTCAACTGCGTGGTATCCAGGGCTTTATCGCCTGGAAAAAATCCGTGGACGCACAGCAGGAGGGAAAAGCATGAAGATAGTTAACCAATCCTACCGCAAAAAGGATGCTATGCAGCTTGTCACCGGCCAGCCTGTGTATACCGATGACCTGGTGCCAAACGACTGCCTGATCGTCAAGGTTTTGCGTTCCCCTCATGCTAACGCCATCATCGAAAGCATCAACACGGCCATCGCTGCTCGTGTGCCCGATATTGAGGCCATCTTTACCTGGCAGGATGTAGACCAGGAGGGTAAGCGTTGCACCTACGCCGGGCAAACCTACCCCGAGCCCAGTCCCTACGACCGCCTGCTTTTGGATCGTCATGTGCGCTTTGTGGGCGATATCGTGGCCATCGTGGCAGGTAAAACTGAAAAGGCAGTAGATAAGGCACTGTCTATGATTAAAGTAAAATACCAGGTACTTGATGCTGTGCTGGATTTTCGCAAGGCCTTGGATAACCCTGTTTTGGTGCATCCTGAGAATACTTGGATTGCCAATTGTCCGGTCGGTGCTGATAACAAGCGTAATCTGTGCGCCCATGAGGTCATCGAGGACGGCGAGGTGGATAAAATTCTGGCTGAATGTGATATCGTCATCGATCAGACGACGCATACCAAGGCTGTGCAGCAGGATATGATGGAGCCCTTTGTTACCTATTGCTCGATAGACACCTATGGTAGGTTGAATATTTTAAGCTCCACGCAGATCGTGTTTCACTGCCGCCGCATTGTCGCCAACGCGCTGCACATCCCTAAAACGATGGTGCGCGTGGTTAAACCGCGTATTGGCGGTGGCTTTGGCGCCAAGCAGAGCTGTGTTAGCGAAATGTATCCTGCCTTTGTCACCTGGAAGCTGAAAAAGCCCAGCAAGATGATTTTCAGCCGTTATGAGTGCCACATCGCCAGCTCTCCCCGTCATGAGATGGAGGTGCGTGTGCGTTTGGGTGCAACTAAAGAGGGCAAAATCCGCGCGATTGATTTATATACGCTTTCTAATACCGGTGCTTATGGCGAGCACGGTCCTACCACCGTGGGGCTGTCGGGACACAAGTCTATACCCTTGTATCGCACAGAGGCCTTTCGCTTCGGCTACGACGTTGTCTACACAAATCTTCAGGCAGCAGGCGCTTACCGTGGTTACGGTGCACCGCAGGGTATTTTCGCGGTGGAATCGGCAGTGAACGAGTTGGCCGCAAGGCTTAAGATGGATCCCATACGTTTGCGCGAGATGAATATTACGCATGAGGGAGATATGATGCCCGCGTATTATGGTGCTCCCAACACCAGTTGTGCCTTGGACAGATGCCTGGCGCAGGTGCGTGAGATGAGCGGCTGGGAGGAAAAGTTCCCCCTGCGTAAAATGCCTGATGGCAAGGTGCGCACTATGGGTGTGGCCATCGCTATGCAGGGTAGTGCCATTCCGTTTTGTGACGTGGGCGGTGCCACGATCAAAATCAATGACGAAGGTCATTATACGCTGCTTATCGGCGCTGCCGACATGGGCACCGGTTGCGACACCATTTTGGCGCAGATGGCGGCCGAGGTGCTGGAATGTGACATGGATGATATTACAGTCTTTGGTGCCGATACTGATGCTTCGCCGTATGATTCGGGTTCCTATGCTTCCAGCACTACCTATATCACAGGCAAGGCTGTGGAGGAGTGTGCCCAACGTCTGCGTGGTAAGATTTGTCAGCTGGGTGCCAAAATTTTGGGCTGCGATATGACGCAGGTGGTATTTGACGGCAAAGAGGTGCGCGATACCGTGAGTGATAAGGCTGTGAGCCTGTTTGATATTGCCACCGCCAGCATGGTGAACAACAACATCGCTTTGGAGGAAACCGTGGAGCGAAGCAGCGAGCTGTCACCACCGCCGTTTATGGCCGGCGTGGCCGAGCTGGAAACCGATCTGGAAACAGGTGAGACGCAGGTTGTCAACTATTATGCGTCCGTGGACTGCGGTACGCCTGTCAACCCGCATTTGGCCAAGGTGCAGACCGAGGGCGGCCTCTTGCAGGGTATTGGTATGGCGCTGATGGAAAACGTCACCTACAGCCCCAAGGGCAGGATTTACGAAAATTCCTTTATGCAATACAAGGTGCCAAGCCGTGAGGACATCGGCCATATCCATGTAGATTTTGCCAGCAGCTACGAGGAAAGTGGTCCGTTTGGTGCTAAATCCATCGGTGAGCTGGTTATTAACACCCCAGGCCCGGCCATTGCTGATGCTGTTTATCAGGCTACAGGCAAGCGCTTCTTTACGCTGCCTATCACGCCGGAAAAAATTGCCTTGGGTATAGAAGAAGACTAAAGATAAAAGCAAATGTGGCATTCTGCCACATTTGTTTTTTGCAGGCGTTACTCTCACGTGAGAGTAACGGAAAGGCGATATTCATGCTAGATCAATATAATAGAGAAATAGACTATTTGCGCATATCTGTTACGGACCGCTGTAACCTGCACTGTGCATATTGCCAGCCGCAGCAGGCAGCCTTTGTGCCGCATGCAGAGATTTTGCGCTATGAGGAAATCCTGCATATCTGCCAGTTGGCAGTGCAGCTGGGCGTCAATAAATTTAAAATTACAGGTGGCGAGCCTTTGCTGCGCAGGGACTGCTGTGACTTTATCAGCAAGCTGAAACAGACAGAGGGCGTGAAGCAGGTTACGCTAACCACTAATGGTACCTTGCTACCGCAGTTTTTGCCGCAGCTGGTGACCGCAGGGGTAGACTGCGTCAACGTCAGTCTGGATACATTGGATGCTGATGATTATGCTCGTCTTACGGGCGGTAGGGTGCAGGATGTTATGCAGGGTCTTGACGCACTGGCTGCAAGCGGCCTGCGTTTTAAGCTGAACTGTGTTCCGCTTGCTGATATGGGAGTGGGGCAGCTTTTGACGCTGCTGAAGCTGGCGCATAGGTATGGCGCACCCTTGCGCTTTATTGAGCTGATGCCGCTGGCGTGTAACAATACCCTTGCAGGGATAAGTGGCAGGAAAATTCGCAGTCAATTGCAGCAGGCAGGCCTTGTGCTACAGCGTGATGGCGCACGTTATGGCAACGGCCCCGCCGTCTACTGGCACGTGGCAGGCTACCGTATGCCTGTGGGCTTTATCGAGCCCATACACAATAAATTCTGTAGCAGCTGCAACCGTGTACGTCTCACGTCTGTGGGGTTATTGCAGCCCTGCCTGTACAGCGATTGTGGCCTGTCGCTCAAGCGGATGCTGCGCGACGGACTGGGGGATGATATGCTTTTGGCAGCTATGCGTGAAACAATAGTCGCTAAACCGTCAGGACACCAGTTTGACACTAGTCCTGCGCGCTTTAGTATGAACCAGATCGGGGGTTGAGTAGATGAGTGATTTTACACATTTTGATGCCGCCGGCAACGCGCTGATGGTAGATGTGTCCGCCAAGGAGGAAACTACACGCGTGGCCGTGGCGCGGGGAAGAATCTGTGTCAGCAGGGAAATATACGACAAAATTGCCGCAGGCACTATGGCCAAGGGCGATGTATTGGGCGTGGCGCGCATTGCAGGAATTATGGCTGCTAAGCGCACCAGCGAGCTTATTCCCCTGTGTCATCTGCTGCAGCTGACTAAATGCATGGTGGATTTTCAATTGCTGGAGGTGGCGGGTGCATATGCAGTGGAGGCGCGCTGCCTGGTAAAAACAACAGGCAAAACAGGCGTGGAGATGGAAGCGTTGACAGGGGTGCAGGTGGCGCTGCTGACGATTTATGATATGTGCAAGGCTGTGGACAAGGGCATGGTGATTACCGACGTGCATCTTGTGCACAAGTCTGGCGGAAAGAGTGGTGATTTTGAGTGGAAGAGGTAGCTTATAGCGGTGTTATTGAAGCCGTATGCATAAGCGAGGCCAAGGGAACAGTTAAGCGTCCAGTGGAGCAGGCAGTGCTTGTGGCTAAATTCGGATTGGAGGGCGATGCGCATGCAGGCACCTGGCACCGTCAGGTAAGCCTGTTGGACAGTGGTAAGGTGGCTGCCTTTAATGCCCGTGGTGGCAAGGCTGCTGTGGGTGACTTTGGCGAAAATATTTTGGTTAGCGGCATAGATCTTGCTAAGCTGCCCGTGGGCAGCATTTTGCGTGCAGGCGAGGTTGTTTTGCGGCTGAGCCAGATTGGTAAGGAGTGCCACAGCCATTGCCAGATCTATAAGCGTGTGGGCGACTGTATCATGCCACGTGAGGGCGTTTTTGCGACAGTGGAGCAGGGCGGCGTGCTGCGTGCAGGTATGACGATAGCCGTGATGCTGCCTGCAGCGGATGCACCCTTTAGGGCGGCGGTGCTGACACTTTCGGATAAAGGTAGCAGGGGCGAGCGCGTAGATACCAGCGGCCCAAGGGCAGTGCAGCTTTTGGCAGAGGCAGGCTACGAGATTACCGAGCAGGTGTTGCTGCCGGACGAGCAGCAGCAGATTGAGCGCGAGCTGGTGCGCCTGGCGGACAGCAGGCAGGTTGATTTGATTATCACCACGGGAGGCACAGGCTTTTCCCTGCGTGACGTCACTCCCGAGGCAACCATGGCGGTGGCGACGCGCAACGCACCGGGCATTGCAGAGGCGATACGTGCTGAGTCGCTTAAAATTACGCCACGTGCCATGCTCAGCCGTGGAGCGAGCGTGTTGCGCAACAAAACGTTGATTGTTAATTTGCCTGGTAGCAAAAAGGCGGTAGAGGAGGGTCTTGCCATCATCCTGCCGCAGTTGGAGCATGGGCTGCGCATTTTGCGAGGTAGCGCCCATGATTGTGCACGATGATGGGCGCGATAGATTGGTCGCCGCTATGGATTTCTCTGCACACAGCCACAGCGACGATAGCAGTAGTTTTCTTTTTGGGCGTGGTGCTGGCCTGGTGGGTGGAGCGTCTGCAGCATGAAAGCGTTAAAATCGTTGTGGATGCCATTATCACCATGCCTATGGTGCTACCGCCTACGGTAGCAGGCTTCTTTTTACTATTGTTTTTGGGTAACAACCGTTTTTTGGGACAGCTCTATTACCAGCTGACCGGTAGTAATATAGCCTTCAGCTGGCTGGCGACAGTACTGGCGGCGGCAGTGATTTCGCTGCCCTTGATGTACCGCAGTGCGCGTGGCGCGCTGTCACAGGTGGATAAGGGTATGCTAGAGGCCGCACGCTCGCTTGGCATACCCGAATGGCGCATCTTTTGGCGCATCCATCTGCCTAACGCCCTGCCTGGAATTATCGCAGGCGGCCTTTTGGCCTTTGCCCGCGGCTTGGGTGAATTTGGTGCCACGGCTATGATTGCAGGGAATATTGCAGGACGCACGCGCACGCTGCCGCTGGCTGTCTATTCGGCGGTGGCGGCAGGTGATTGGGACGCTGCTGGTTGGTACGTGGCTGTAATCGTAGGTATTTGCCTTTTAGTCGTTATAGGCCTTAATTGGTATCTATATAAAACAAAAAAACAACAGGGGGATTAAAATATGAAAAAATTATTGTGCTTAGTTTGTAGTGTATTGTTGGTAGTGCTTGCAGCAGGCTGCGGTGGCGGCAGTGAAAAGAAGGCTGACCAGGAGGCAAAGAAGCTGAGCCTGGCTGCAGCAGCAAGCATGGAAAAGGTGTTTACACAAAAGCTGATTCCGATGTATCAGCAAAAGCATCCCGAAATTAAAATTGAAGGCACCTATGATGCCAGCGGCAAGCTGCAGGCCCAGATTGAAAGCGGCCTGGCTGCAGACGTATTCATTTCGGCAGCTAACAAGCAGATGAATGCCTTGAGCGAAAAGGGTTATATGGATAAAGCGACTGTTAAACCGCTTTTGGAAAACAAGCTGGTGCTAATTGTTCCCAAGCAGGGCGCTAACCCTGAAATCAAGGGCTTTGAAAACCTGGATATTGCCAAGCATCCTGCTATTGGCGATCCTGCCAGCGTGCCTGCAGGCCAATATTCCAAGGAAGCACTTACTAAATTGGGCTTGTGGGATAAGGTGCAGGCTAAGGCCAGTCTGGGCACCAATGTTACGCAGGTGCTGAACTGGGTTGCCGAGGGCAGTGCGGATGCAGGCTTGGTATATGCTACTGATGCTGCTTTGATGAAGGATAAGGTAGTTGTTGTTGCAGAGGCTCCGGCAGGCTCCTTAAAGAAGCCGGTAATTTATCCTATCGGCGTATTGGCTAAGGCTCCGCAGGCTGCTGCAGCTAAGGATTTTGCGGCATTTTTGCAGACGGACGAGGCTATGAAGGTCTTTGAGGAGTATGGCTTCGCTAAGGCAAAATAAGAGTTTGTATTTTATAATTGCTCATTTGGTGTCTTAATTTTTATGTTATTTGGTGATACGTTAGTCACCTGTTATTTAGCTTGAGGTAGAAATATGAAATTAATTCGTACTCAGGATGCTGTCGGCAGCGTCCTTTGTCATGATCTTACGCAGATTATCCGCGGAGTTACTAAGGATGCTGTTTTCCGCAAGGGTCATATTGTGCGTGAAGAGGATATCCCCGTACTGCTTTCCATCGGTAAGGAGCACCTGTACGTGTGGGAGGCAGATGAAAGCATGCTGCACGAAAACGATGCCGCACGCATTTTATGCGACATTTGCAAAAACGAGGGTATGAGCGAATCGGACATCAAGGAGGGCAAGATTGAGCTGGCAGCAGCCTGCGATGGTCTGTTTAAGGTGGACGGCAAGCGACTGCGCCTGGTCAACAGCTTTGGCCAGATGATGATCGCTACCCGTCACGGCAATACGCCTGTCAAAAAGGGCGATAAGCTGTGTGGCACACGCATCATTCCCTTGGTGATAGAAAAAGAAAAAATGCAGCGGGTAAGGGAGTTGTGCGGTGAGCAGCCGCTGCTTGAACTGCTGCCGTATAAAATCAAGCGTGCTGCCGTGCTGGCCACAGGCAGTGAGGTTTATCACGGCCGCATCAAGGATACCTTTACACCTGTCATTGAAGAAAAGCTTGCAGAATATGGCGTCGAGGTTATCTACAAGGAGGTCTTTGATGACGATCCTGATAAGGTTACTGCTGCCATCAAAAGTGCCATTGAGGAAAAGGGTGCGCAGCTGGTGCTTTGTACCGGTGGCATGAGCGTGGACCCCGATGACCGCACGCCACTAGCGATTAAAAATACAGGTGCGCGCATTGTCACATATGGTGCTCCGGTGTTGCCGGGTGCTATGTTCCTTTTGGCTTATTATGGTGAAAGCTCTGTGCCGGTTTTGGGACTGCCAGGCTGCGTGATGTATTCCAAACGTACTATTTTTGACCTGGCACTGCCGCGCGTGCTGGCCTGTGACCCGATTACGGCAGACGAAATGGCCGCACTAGGCGAGGGCGGCCTGTGCCTAAACTGCAAGGTGTGTACATATCCTGCCTGCGGCTTTGGCAAGGGGTGGTAAAATGTCCTGCCCCATGCCGCACAACTATCACATTAAGGTGCGTGTGTATAATGAAAGCATCGACTTTGGTAAGGGCGTTGCCGAGCTGCTGCGTCTGATAGATGAAGGTGGTTCGTTATCTGCGGCATACAAGGCGATGCATATGTCATCTAGTAAGGCGTGGAAGATTTTGCGCCGTGCCGAGGCAGATCTGGGCTTCGCTCTGGTGCAGAGCGTCAGCGGTGGCAAAAGCGGTGGTAGTACTGTGCTGACGGACGAGGGACGCGAGCTGCTTGTGCGTTACACTGCCTTTAATGCCGAGGTGCAGCAGGCAGCGGCGCAGGCCTTTGCCAAGTATTTTAAGTAAAAAAAGTATAAAAGGCTAAACGCTGTATTACGCATGTAAACGGTGTTTAGCCTTTTTCTTTGCTTGACGTGTCATATACTAAAGGTTATAATATAGGTTAATTAGTAAATAGCAATTTATATTAGAAATAGGGTTGCTAGTAAATTGTGTTTACTGATAATACTAAATAATCAATTCTGCATACAGTTGTCAATTGATGCCTTGTAGCAAAAGATGAGCGAAAGAGGGTTTTAAGTATGGGTATTTTTGCCGGAGCTATTGACTATTTTATTAAAGGCGGTCCGTGTATGTGGCCGCTTTTGCTATGTTCGTTTGCCGCTATTGCCATCGGCGTAGAACGTTATCTGTTTTATAAAAAGGCTTTATCGGGTAATGAATTTGCTATGAATTTTTGCCGCCTGATGAATGATTTTAATATTGTCGGCTCGCGTGAGCTGGCAGGGACAACCAAGGGAGCCACTGCTGCTATGGCGGCAGATGTGCTGGATATCAAGGAGGATTTGGGCAAGCGCCTGGAAACAATCATCTACACCAAGGCTGACCGTATTATTGATAGCCTGGAAAAGAACATCAATTACCTCAACGTCGTTATCGGTCTGTCGCCTATGCTGGGGCTTTTGGGCACTATTACAGGCATGATATCCTCCTTTAACGCCCTGAACGAAAGAACGCAGAACCCTATGGCTGTAACCGCAGGTATCGGCGAGGCGTTGATCACCACTGTTTTCGGCCTGTGCATTGCGATCATGGGTATGTGTATTCATGCTTATCTGACCAGCAAGATTAAAACTGAAACCTTGAATATCAACGAGGTGGCAGACACCCTGGTTGATATTATGCAGGCTAAAAACGAGCCCTCGGGCAAATGATGGGCGGTGGAGTAGATGCGTAGACGTCGTAAAAGAGAGATGAAATCGCCGGAGATCATGCTCAGTCCTATGATTGATATGATTTTCCTGCTTTTGGTATTCTTTATTGTCAGTACTATGTACATGAGCGAAATTAAAACCATACCGATCCGTCTGCCGGTTGCCAAGCATTCCGAAAACGTGAGCAAGAGCAGCTTTAACGTGACGGTTAAGCAGGATGGCACACTATATCTTGAGGATAATCAGATTGACTTGGATATGCTGGTGCAGAATGCCGCTATTGAAAGCAAACGCGATTCTTCATTTTCTGTAATTATCCGTGCAGAGGACGATGCTTCTTATAAAACCGTTATCCAGCTTATGGATAAAATGAAGGGAGCAGGCGTAACACGCTTCGGCCTGGCCACGGATGTGGGTGAAGGCAAATGAAGGATGAACAAAAACGCTTTGGCAAGGGTTTTGCTGTAGCCTTGGCTGTGCATCTTGTTGTTGCCGCAGGTCTGGGGATTTTTGGCTACAGGTTTGTACATACGCCGCCTGAGATCTTGGAGGTTACCTTGGCTGGTGGCGGTGGCGGCGGTGGCGATGCTGCCGAAGAAATCGAACAAGAGGAGCAGCCTAAGGAAGAAAGCTTTGTGCAGAGTTTGGAAG
>CAVAHH010000044.1:0-10125 GCA_963588395.1 bacterium | reverse complement strand
GTCCTACCTGCTGGGAGTGAGTGAGCCAGCCCTCGTCAATTGCCGCACGGGTGCCTGCTACAGCGCTGTTTTCAAACAAAGCTGCCAGCTGCTCCAGTACGTCAAATTTTTCCTTGCTGCCAAAGCCACGGCCACCGGCAGCAATCATATCAGCTTCATCAATCTTGACAGCGTTTTCGCTGCTAAGTGCTTCCTTCTTCACAAGCTCTACATGGCTTACAGCACCTGCCTCCGGAGTAAAGGTAATAACCTCACCGGTACGGCTGGCATCAGGCTCCAGCGGTTTGAAAACCTTGGGGCGTACAGTGCCCATCTGCGGACGGTGTGCATCGCAGACAATGGTTGCCATAATATTGCCGCCAAGTGCAGGACGGGTCCAGGCAACCAGCTTGTCTTCGGTAACGTCCAGGCCGGTGCAGTCAGCGCACAGACCGGTATGCAGACGTGCAGCAATGCGCGGTGCCAGATCACGGCCGTTATCGGTAGCACCAAACATTACGGAAGCCGGATCATACTTTTTCACCAGCTGACAGATAGCGTCTGTATACAGCTCGGTATCATATTCAGCATATTTTGCATCTTCAATAACATAAACAACCTCTGCACCTGCAGCGATCAGTTGTGTAGGCAGTTCGCCTGCAACACCGGCCAAAAGTACAGCACAGCATTTTTCTCCCAGCTTGGCAGCAAGCTCTTTTGCTTCTCCCAAAAGCTCAAAGGTCACATTCATCAGCTGACCATTTTCCTGTTCAGCAATAACCCACATATTTACACACTCCTATTCGTTCTTATCATTTGCATTATTATCCATAGTAATCGCTGCCTGCGGACATTCACGGACGCAGGCACCACAGCACAGGCACTGCTCCTCATCAATCTGCGCCCTACCCTCGGGCATGGCTATCGCCCCCACCGGGCACACGGCTACGCATTCCTCGCAGCCCCAGCAAAGGCTACGGTTCACTACTATAGACATCATTCACCTCAGTGGCTGATTACTTCTGCCTGAACCAGCTTTTCGAACAGCATGTCTACTGCTGCGTCTGCATCTTCTTCAGTAATAATTTCGCCCTTAATTTCAGGCGGTACCGGGGTGAAGGCCTTTTTAACCTTTGTCGGGGAACCCTTAAGGCCGATGAGCGCAGGGTCAATAGCGATATCGCTGGCGGTCAGGGTCGGAATCTGTGCCTTGCGGGCCTTCATCTTGCCCTTAATGCTGGCAAAGCGCGGCTCTTTTTCAGATTTTGTAACAGTAACCAAAAGCGGTGCGGCGCAAGCCAAGGTAAACTGGTAGTTTTCGTTTTCGCGGACAACAACGAATTTGCCGTCAGCATAGCTCAAGGCCAAAGCGCCGGTGATTTGCGGAATACCCAAATGCTCGGCAATTTCAGGACCAACCTGAGCAGTGTCACCATCTACAGCCTGCTTGCCACACAAAACCAGGTCAAAATCACCCAGATGTTTAATTGCAGCAGCCAAAGCCAGACTGGTGGCCAATGTGTCGCTGCCACCCAGAGCGCGATCACTCAAAAGCACGCCTTCATCAGCGCCCATAGCGATAGCTTCCTTCAAAATGTCAGTTGCCTGCGGCAGACCCATGGTCAGCACAGTAACCTTTGCGCCTTCTTTATCCTTCAGGCCCAATGCAACCTCCAATGCCTGTTGGTCATAGGGATTCATAATATTTTCTACACCCGTACGGTCCAAGGTATTGGTTTCACGGTTAAATTTAACTTTTGCCGTATCCGGCACTTGTTTAAGACAAACGAGAATATTCATTTGCTGCCTCCTTAGCTTATTCCAGAAGCTGTGACACAGGCCACAGCCTCAGTTTTTTATACACTCTTCCCTCTATTGTAACATTATTACACTTGTACTTGCAAGACAATCATGTAAGTTTATGAAAAATAGCTCAATTATTTGTGTCACCCAGTGCTTGGCTACTCCTGTACGTCTGGCTACATTTTGTAAATACAATCCTCGCCCAAAATTTTTACAACATCCTCGGCAAATCCCGGTGCCTCACTGTTTACCCAAAAATTCGGCGTCGTCTTGATAACCTTGTGCGAACCCATCAGGTGCAGATAAACTGTGTCCTCACCCTTATATTTGGCAAAAAGCTGCACCAGCTCTCGCTGCACCAGTGGATTTTCTAAATACGCCGCCACGCGCAGGCGCACCTGCACAGGTTCCCTGCTCGAAAGCGTCTGTACGCTGAGCGCGATGATTTTGCTTTCGCGCTCGTCCACATTAAAGCGTCCTTCTATCGCCACCACGTTGTCTTCAAATATATCCTTGACACAGGTATGATAAGTCTTAGGGAAGGCGATAACGGGAAAACGGCCGCTAAAATCCTCCAGCGTCAGCACTGCCATCGTGTCGCCCTTTTTGGTGTTTTTAATATTGCAGGCCGCAATAATACCTGCTACACGCACCAGCTGCCCATCTGCTACCTGCGTTTCTCCCATAAACTGATGCAGTGGCATAAAGCGCTGCATCACCTTTTTATATTCACTTAGCGGATGATCGGTAACATAAAAGCCGATTATTTCCTTTTCGTTTTGCAGGATTACCTGCTTAGGAAATTCCTTAAGATGCGGCAGTCTTATTTCCGGCATGCCAAAGCTCTGGTCATCGCCAAACAGGCCTATCTGCCCATTGGCGCGGTCACGCTGGCAGACAGCTCCCAAATCAGCAGCTTGGTCCAAAATCGCCAGCAGCTGTGCGCGCTTGGCACCGAAGGAATCCATAGCACCGCATTTGATGAGGTTTTCTATGACACGCTCGTTGACGACACGCATATTTACGCGGCAGCAAAAATCCGTCAGACTCTTAAATACCCCACCCTCCCTACGGGCTGCAATAATGGCCTCAACAGCAGCATCACCTGTATTCTTGATGCCTGCAAGGCCAAAGCGGATAGAATTATTTTGATGCACGGTAAAATCATGACCGCTTTCGTTAACATCCGGCGGCAGAATATTAATGCCGTCATTTTTGCAGACAGAAATATACCAGCTTACCTTATCACCATCACCGATAACGCTGTTTAAAAAGGCAGCATAATACTGCGCGCGCCAATGCGCCTTAAGATAGGCAGTTTCATAGGCCACCAGCGCATAGGCCACAGAATGCGATTTATTAAAGCCATAGCCTGCAAAGTGCTGCAGCAACGAAAAGATTTCATCGCTCAGTTTTTCGGGGATGTCGTGCAGCTTTTTAGCGCCGTCGATAAACGACTGACGCATAGAATCCAGCTCCTTGGCCTTCTTTTTGCCCATAGCGCGGCGCAAAATATCGGCCTGACCCAGCGTAAAGCCTGCCAATGCGGATGTTATCTGCATAACCTGCTCCTGATACAAAATAACGCCGTAGGTATCCTGCAGGATCGGCTCCATTAAGGGATGCAGCACCTTGGCCGTGCGTCTGCCATGGCGGCCGGCGATGAAGTCCTCAGCCATACCGGTTCCCAATGGACCAGGACGGTAAAGTGCTACCAGTGGAATCAAATCCTCAAAACTTTCGGGCGCAAGCTCCACCAGCAGCTTGGTAATTCCTGCCGATTCCAGTTGGAAGACGCAGGCCGTTTCGCCGCGGCGCAGCATAGCGCAGGTTGCTTCGTCCGCCAAAGGAATGTTATCAATATCCACAATCTCCCCCGTCGTTTCACGGATAAAACGTATACAGTCACCGATAACAGTCAAAGTGCGCAGGCCCAAGAAGTCCATCTTCAAGAGTCCCAGCTCTTCTACCTTATTTTTGTCGTATTGGGTAATAACGCCGCCCTCACTGCCCTGCTGCAGCGGCACATAATCCTTTAAATCACGCGGTGCGATAATAACACCTGCTGCGTGCGTGCCTGCGTTGCGCGGCAGCCCCTCCACGCTCTCGGCCAAATCTATAAGCTGCTTTACCTCGGGACGCGTATCGTAGGCCTGACGGAAGTCCTTGCTCTGTTGCAACGCTTTTTCCAGAGTAATGCCCAGCTCGCGCGGAATCAGCTTGGCGATTTCATCAACAGCGCCATAGCTCATGCCCAACGCCTTGCCCACGTCACGCACCGCCGCCCGTGCCTGCAGCGTGCCAAAGGTAATGATCTGCGCTACGCGGTCCTGCCCGTAGCGGCGCACTACGTAATCCAGCACCTGGTTGCGCTTGACATAACAAAAATCAGTATCAATATCAGGCATACTCACACGCTCGGGGTTCAAAAAGCGTTCAAAGAGCAAATTATAGCGCAAAGGTTCAATATTCGTTATCCGCAAAAGATAAGCCACTATGCTGCCTGCCGCACTGCCACGACCAGGGCCGACAGGAATATCATGCTCGCGACAATAATTGATAAAATCCCATACTATCAAAAAATAACAGGCATAGCCCATGGTGTTGATAATATCCAGTTCAAACTCCAGGCGCTTGCGTACACGCTCATCAAGCACGTCGTAACGCGCAGGCAGTGCCTCCTCACACAAACGACGCAGATAGCTCACGGCGTCATAGCCATCAGGCACAGGGAATTCCGGCAGCAGCAAATGGCCAAACTCCATGCTTACATTACAACGGTCAGCAATCCTATTGGTATTTTCCAGCGCCTCGGGACAGTCGCCAAAAAGTTGTGCCATTTCGTCATAGCTCTTCAAATAGAAGCTGTCATTAGGAAAGCGCATCCTATCAGGATCATCCACGCTGCTGGTCGTCTGGATGCACAGCAAAATATCCTGCGCCGCAGCGTCCTTGCGCTGCACGTAATGCAAGTCATTGGTCGCCACAAGGCCAAGGTCAAATTCCCTTGCCAGCTGCTTTAAGACCGTGCTGACCTTGTGCTCCTCCTCCATATCGTGGTCCTGAATCTCTAAAAAGTAATTATCCTTGCCAAAGATATCTATATATTCCCGTATGCAGCGGCGTGCTCCCTCCAGGTTATCCTGCAGAATCAAGACAGGCAGCTCGCCCGCGATGCAGGCGCTCAGGCAGATAATACCCTCGTGATAGGTACGCAGCACATCCTTATCCACGCGCGGCTTGTAGTAAAAGCCTTCCAGTTGGCCGATGCTGACTATCTTCATTAAATTGTGGTAGCCGATATCGTTTTCAGCCAGCAAAATCAAATGATACATGCCGCGGTTATTCTTTTCCAGGTGCGAGCCACCGGCAAGATAGACCTCGCAGCCAAGAATAGGCTTAATGCCTGCCTTAGTGCATTCCTGGTAAAACTCCACTGCGCCGTACATCACGCCGTGGTCGGTAATCGCCAGGCTATCCATGCCTAGCTCTTTGGCATAGGCCACCAGCTCCGGGATTTTAGAAGCACCATCAAGCAGACTATATTCTGTATGAACATGTAAATGGGTAAAGCGTTGGGTCATGTTATTCCTCTTTTTCTAAATGAAAATCATGCTTTTTAATTCTATTATAGCACGCAATTATCCTGCTAAGAACAAAAAAACACACACCGACAAACTTCACAGTTTGTTCGTTGTATGTTTTGTATAACTATGTTAAAATACAATGGATCTTGGATAACCGTGCTGCGGGGTGGTGTCGCCGACATTCTCATACGGAATGGAGGTGATGTCTATGAAGAATTATGACTTTAAGGATCTTATGTCCTTTGGTATGTTCATCCTAGCATTGCTAACATTTATCTTTATGTTTTGCAAGTAAGCTACTCATAGGAAAACCGCCCTTCAACTTTGACGAGACGTAGGGCGGCTTTTCCGTTCTAACCTATCGGCAACCCACCTTGTGGGCGGTTGTCCTTTGTCTACAATATAGCATAACTCACTACCTTTTGCAAGCAAGCAACCTGCAGCGAAGGTAGTTTTTTCATTTTATTCACGTTTCCTGCCCCAGGCCAGACCAATGAGCAAAAAGAAAAGGTTGTAGCACAAGGCCGGCAGCAGGCTATTAACCTGCCAGGGACTAATATATTTCCAAAGTACAGCAGCAAATATACCTGCTCCCATGGCTGCCACTCCCATTGAGGCACGCACTCTGCCAGGGAAGAACACACAGAACGTAAGCGGTAAAAAGATACCACTCCCACGCAGTGCCATTGATAAATAGTTCCATTCCAGCACTGATGAATCCAGATGAAAGAACACAAATATCATCGCAGCAATGCTTACAGCCAGCACGCTCAAGCGGCTTGCCCACAGCTGTGCCACATTCGTAGCATCTCTCCAAATGCTATAAATAACGTCACGTGAAAGCATGGTACCTATTCCAAGCGACAGGCCTGCAATCGATCCCAGTGCGGAAATCAACGCCCCGGCAAGGCCAATACCGCCGAGCCAGTGTGGTAAATAGGTTACCAGATACAGTGGCAACGCGTCAATAGAATTGATTTCCGGGTGATGCAGGTGCATGAACATGCCGATGACCACTGACGGCAGTCCCACAGGTATCACCACCAGCGCCGCGGCAGTACAGCCTGCGGCGGCAGTTTTACTGTCACGCGCCGAAAAAATGGCCTGCACATAGGTCTGCGTCGAAATAACGCCCACGATCATCGAGCCCAGGCTCACCAAGCCGTCCTCCACCCCTCGACCGAAAAGGCTGAACCAGGGAAAAGGCTCAAAGCTTTGCTGAAGTCCCTGCCATGAGCCCATATCGCAGTAAGCAAGCACACCACCGACAAAAATGCTGGCAAAAATCAGAACTATTTTTAAAATGCCGGCCATACCGCTGCTGCTGAGGCCGCCAAAGAAAACAAAGCAAGCTGTGATGACAATAATCAGCAGTGCCGCCACAGGCAGCTGCACGCCAAAGATGCCTGCAACCAGATGCAGGGCCGTAAGCGTGCTGGCCACGACGCTAAAAAAAATCCCCGCACAGGCCGATGCCGTTGCCAGATAGCCTGCACCCTTACCATAAGACGTAACCAAAAATTCTGCAATCGTCGTCAGCGCGCTGCGACGCAGCGGAATGGCATAAAAGGCCGCCATAAGCAAAAGCGCGATACCGCTGCCAAGCGTGAACCACCACGCCGTCAGCCCCAGCTTAAAGCCAAGCTGCGCCGTGCCCACAGTGGCAGCACCGCCGACGATCGTACCGATAATAGTACCTGCCACCAAGCCGACGCCTGAGCTGCGTCCGCCAACATTATAGTCATCGGCAGATTTCACCCTGCGTACAGCGATAATACCCGGCAAAACCGTAAGCAGAAGGGTAAGAATCATGCTGACAAAATGCACTTTGGTAAGCTGCATACAATCACTCCTCAACACCAGCAGCAGCTGTAAACTGACGCCATAATTATGTTTTTATTATACCACAAACGACAAAGCATTGTTAATGTGGCTGAATTTACATTTTTACCATTATATATACTTATTCTGCAACTATATTTACACAAATCATTTATTACTTTTCTTGCATATGTAGTACTTTTTGAGTATAATACTGTTTATACAGTATTATATTTAGTGTATGCTTTTTGGGAGGAAAAACTATGAGCCGTTTAAGAATTGAATCTCCTGATCAGGCGCAGCTGACGGTTGAACGCCTGTATAAGGATTTGGAGCGACATATCATCGCCAGCCCTCCGGGACTGTGTCCTGTTGATTTGCAACTGTCGTTCCTCAAGGTATGCCACGCCCAGACCTGTGGTAAATGCGTTCCCTGCCGCGTCGGCCTGGCGCAGCTGCAGCATCTTATGGAGGATGTGCTTGATGGCAGAGCCACTATGCACACCCTTGATTTAATCGAAAGCACAGCGCAAAACGTTGCCAACAGCGCTGACTGCGCCATCGGCTTTGAGGCAGCCAAAATGGTTTTGGCAGGTCTTGAAGGCTTCCGCGAGGATTATATCAACCATATCAAAAAGGGTAAATGCTCTATCAATGTACACAACTCCATTCCCTGCGTGGCTCTGTGCCCGGCGCAGGTGGATATTCCCGGTTATATTGCGCTTGTTGGTGCCGGCCGCTACGCTGACGCTGTCAAGCTCATCCGCAAGGATAACCCCTTTCCTACGGCCTGCGCCCTCATCTGTGAGCATCCGTGTGAAGCACGCTGCCGCCGCAGCATGATTGACGCGCCTATCAACATCCGTGGCCTTAAGCGTATGGCAGTGGATAACGCCCCCTCAGACGTCGTGCCAGTGCCTGACAAGCAGGCAGCTACAGGCAAACGCATCGCCATCATCGGCGGCGGTCCCAGCGGTCTTTCGGCGGCCTACTATTTGGAGCTTATGGGTCACCATGCCGTTGTCTTTGAAGAAAAAAGCAAGCTCGGCGGTATGCTGCGCTACGGCATCCCATCCTACCGCTTCCCCCGTGAGCGTCTGCAGCAGGATATCAATGCTATCCTTTCTACAGGCGTAGAGGTGCACAGAAGCTGTAAAATCGGCAATGGCGAGGGCGAAATCCCCTTTGAAAAGCTACGCGAGGAATTTGATGCGGTTTATATCGCCATCGGCGCACATACTGATAAAAAAATCGGCATTGACGGCGAAAATTCGCAGGGTGTTATCAGCGCGGTCGAAATGCTGCGCAACATCGGTGAAGAAAAAATGCCTGACTTTAAGGATAAAACCGTTGTCGTTATCGGCGGCGGCAACGTGGCCATGGACTGCACCCGTAGCTCCATCCGCCTGGGTGCCAAGAAGGTCATCATCGCCTACCGCCGTCGTCAGGACGATATGACGGCGCTGCCTGAGGAGATTGAAGGAGCAATCGCCGAGGGTGCAGAGCTGTACGGCCTTAAATCACCGCACCACATCGAAGCAGACGAAAACGGTAAGGTTGCCGCCCTTTGGGTAGAACCGCAGATTATCGGTCCTATCGATGCCTGGGGACGTGCGCGTCCCATCCACGCCGACGTAGAGCTGGAGCGTATTCCCTGCGACATTATCGTCGTCGCCATCGGTCAGGGCATCGAACTGCGTCCCTTCGAGGAGGCAGGCATCAAAATCAAGCGCGGCACCATCAGCGCTCTTTCCAGTAGCGAGCTGGCCAACAACGAGGGAGTTTTTGCCGGCGGTGACTGCGTAACCGGCCCTGCTACCGTTATCCGCGCCATCGCTGCAGGCAAGGTTGCCGCAGCCAACATAGATGAATATTTGGGCTACGAGCACATCATTTCCTGTGACGTAGTCATTCCTGACCCCTCCATTGATGACAAGCGTCCCTGCGGACGTATCCAAATGCACGAAACCGAAGCCGGTACACGCAAGGGCACCTTTGCGCCCATCGAATGCGGCATGACGAAGCAGGAAGCCTGCCAGGAGGCTGGTCGCTGCCTGCGCTGTGACAAGTTTGGCTTTAGTACACTCAAAGGAGGCAGAACCTTAAAATGGTAAACCTGACAATTGACGGACAAAACGTATCCGTACCGCAAGGAACAACTATTATGCAGGCTGCTGCCACAATCGGCATCGAAATTCCGCGCCTGTGTTATCTAAAGAATCTCAATGAAATCAGCGCCTGTAAGGTATGCGTAGTGGAAATTCAAGGGCAGAACCGTGTCGTGACGGCCTGCACCACGCCTGTGCAGGAGGGACTTGTTGTCTACACCAATTCCCCCAAGGCGCGCAGCGTGCGCCGTACCAACGTAGAGCTTATTTTATCGCAACACGACTGCCTGTGCGCCACCTGCGTGCGTAGCGGCAACTGCAGTCTGCAAAAGCTTTCCAATGACTTAGGCATTTACGACATCCCCTATGAACGTGATGTTGTAGATACTCCCTGGAACCAGGATTTTCCACTTATCCGTGATTCCAAAAAATGCATTAAATGCATGCGCTGCGTGCAGGTGTGCGATAAAATACAGGGACTGCACATCTGGGACGTGCAAAACACCGGCGCCCGTACCACTGTGGACGTTGCCAACAACGTTGCTATTGAGGACAGCGACTGCTGCCTGTGCGGCCAGTGCATCACTCACTGCCCTGTTGGCGCGCTGAAGGAGCGCAACGACGTGCCCAAGATTTATGATGTTTTGGCTGACCCTGCCAAGGTTACTGTAGTGCAGGTGGCTCCCGCAGTGCGCACAGCCTGGGCCGAGGCCTTTAACCTGCCGCCCGAGCTGGCAACCGAGGGACGCATGGTCGCAGCACTCAAAAAGGTGGGCTTTGATTATGTCTTTGACACCTGCTATGCTGCCGACGTCACCATTATGGAG
>CAVAHH010000043.1:0-10197 GCA_963588395.1 bacterium | reverse complement strand
CAGTAGCACTGGTTAAGAAAACCGCTACTACCAAATTCGACAGCACTGTAGAAGTTGCTTTCCGTCTGGGCGTTAACCCCAAGTATCCGGATCAGCAGGTTCGCGGTGCACTGGTTCTGCCGAACGGTACCGGTAAATCCAAAACTGTTTTGGTTTTTGCCAAAGGTCCCAAGATTGCAGAAGCAGAAGCTGCCGGCGCAGATTTCGTTGGCGGTGAAGAATACGTTGATAAGATTAAAAACGGCTGGATGGCATTTGATGTGTGCATCGCAACCCCTGATATGATGGGTCTTGTTGGTCGCCTTGGTAAAATCCTTGGCCCCCGTGGTTTGATGCCTAACCCGAAGGTTGGTACCGTTACCATGGATGTAACCCGTGCCGTAAAAGAATCTAAAGCTGGTAAAATCGAGTATCGCACCGATAAAGCCGGCAACGTACAAGCTCCGATTGGTAAAGCATCCTTTACCGAAGAGCAACTTTTACAAAACTACATGACCTTGGCAGATACTCTGGTTAAGGTTAAACCGTCCGGTGCTAAAGGCCAATACATGAAGACCATCACCATGTCCTGCACTATGGGTCCTGGCGTTAAGGTTGACGTACTGAAGGCTAACAGCGACAAATAATTGTAGTTTTAATTCATTTTACTAAATCAGAAGATAATCGGGCCATAGACAGCAGGTGCCACGTGCGTAAGTTTTAACTACGCCTGCCGAGGCTGGAGCGTGAAGATATATCAGACCTTCCGACCTCCGGCTACGGCCGAGAGGTCTTTTTGATTTAATAAAAACATCAAAAAAAGGAGGTGCAATCTAATGGCAGTTATTAGACCTGAAAAAGTTGCTAAAGTTGCAGAGATTAAAGAGCTGCTGACCAGCTCCAAATGCACTGTTTTAGTTGACTTCTGCGGTTTGACTGTTGCTCAGGACACCGCCCTGCGCCGCAAAATGCGTGAAGCTGGCGTTCACTACAACGTAGTTAAGAACACCCTGCTGCGTATTGCTGCAAGCGAGGCTGGTATTGAAGGCTTGGAGCCTTCTCTGGAGAAGAACACCGCTATCGCAGTTTCTCCTGAGGATCCTGTAGCAGTTGCAAAGATCGTTTGCGAATTCGCAAAAGAAAACAAGGAACTGAAAGTTAAAGTTGGTATTCTGGATGGCAAAGTTATCAGCGCTGAAGAAATCAAAGCACTGGCTTCCCTGCCGCCGAAAGAAGTTCTTATTGCCAAGATGCTGGGCAGCATGAATGCTCCTATCAGCGGTTTTGTCAATGTACTTCAAGGTACCATCCGCAATGTCGTATATGCTCTGGAAGCTGTACGCAAACAAAAAGAGTCCGCTTAATTTGCGGCGTGCTGCATAAGGCAGCTTAAAAAATAAAAAATTACTTATTACTGGAGGTAACAATAATGAATAAAGATCAAATCATCGAAGCTATTGAATCCATGACCGTACTCGAGCTGTCCGAACTGGTTAAAGCTCTGGAAGAAAAATTCGGCGTATCCGCTGCTGCTCCGGTAGCTGTTGCTGCTGCTCCGGCTGCTGCTGCTGAAGCTGCTGCTGAAAAGACTGAGTTCGACGTAATCCTGACCGCTGCTGGCGCTTCCAAGATCGGCGTAATCAAAGCTGTTCGCGAAGCTACCGGTCTGGGCCTGAAAGAAGCTAAAGAGCTGGTTGATGGCGCTCCGAAAGCTGTTAAAGAGAAGATCTCCAAAGCTGACGCTGACGCTCTGAAAGAGAAGCTGGAAGCTGCTGGCGCATCCGTAGAAGTTAAATAATCTTGTTGCTACGCTAGTAGCATACTAGATTGTTAAGCAATCTGCAAATTAAGCTCCCGATACACGCAAGTGTGTCGGGAGCTTTTAGTTTTATAATAATGGTCTTTGTCAAATTTTGGGGTCTTTATCTCATTCTTCAATCTGCAAAAAAGGAGATGCCCGCGGTGGTCATCTCCTTTTGGCTGTAAGGTTATTTTTTCAGCTCCACATCTACCTCAAACAGACGCTTCCAGGGAAACGCCAAGGTAAATTTGGTGCCCTTGGTGATGGTGTATTTAGTTGCGAGCTCCTGACAGTCACTGTATGCCTGCTGCAGGATGCTGCGTTCGGCGCTGCCAAGATCGTACTTTAAATCCTCACGGTTGTGTTTTTCCAGATCGTTGGAAATAGCGCGACGCGCATTACTTTGATAAAACCAATCGTCAATCAGTCGCTGGCGCAGCAGCCTGTTTTTAGCATCGGCCGCCATAGAGTGCGCCAAAAGTCCCTGCGCGATAGCATAACCAACGGCGTTATCGGCGGTGTTCCAGCCGTTATAGGCTGCAAGCTGCGACATATCAATGCTTCTGTCCAGCAGCGCCATAAAGCCGTTATCCGCACCATTGGAATAGCTGATGTCTGCTAGGCTGACGCTGCGTCCTGCCTGCAGTTGGTGGCTGATGAGGCCAATGAAGTTTTTGTTGGCAACAGAAGGAAATGGCTGGTTGTCATCGGCAGTGGAATCCTTGACAATGCCGTCCTGGGGCGTGTTGAGCGCCAGCACCAGGTCGGCACTTTCGGCATTGGCAGCCTGCACTGCTCCGGCGGCAATGATCTGCTGTGGTACGCTGTCCTGCAGGCGTGCATCGCTGTACTGTGGGAGAGTGGCGGCGCCAACTCCTGCGCTGTACAAGGGATAGACAGCTGGCCTTGTGCCTGTTGCTTCGTTGTAGGCGCGCGCTATGAGCAGCAGCCCCAGCTGGTCTACGCCATCGAGCACCTGAAAGCTGTCCTTGCCCATATCAAAGGTGCTGAGGCTGATTTTGCGTCCCTCCATGTGGGTTGCCGAAAGTGGTGCGTTATCATCCTTGCCGATGGCGAAGTAGTGGAACTTGCCGTTGCGCGCCAGGTGTGTCAACTCCTGGTTAACGGCAAGGTTCTTTTCGCGGCGCTCCAACCAGTCACCCAGCCCGTTCTTGGGCAGGTTGCGCTCCAAGGCCTGCATCGTAAGCTGCTCGCTTGGCGACAGCTTACTCTGATCCTTTTTATCCAGCAGCTGGCTGTAGGCAAAGATGCTGGGGCCGATCTCGCTGTAATAAGGCGGTTCCACACGTCCTTTGCTGGCACGGGGAGTGCGCATAATGGTAGAAAAGGCATAGAGCTTGATGGGCAACATGCTTTTGAGCTCATAAATACGCTTTACGCGTGCGTCCAGCTGCGCCTTGCTGATGTTGTGCGTGCGCGAGGCCACAAGTCCGCCATAAATCAGGCTGTCGGTGCTGATGACGGCGGCGTCGGCCTTGGGAGCCTTGGTTTGCAGCCAGTCCCAAATACCATTTGGGTCACCATTCTTTTCGTTAGTGGCGATATATTTATCGGGTGGCAGGATGATTTTGCAATCTGCCGCCTCCATGGTTTGTTTGACGTAAGCCGAGCACACGGGCCTGTTGTCCAGGGGAACGTATAAAATGGTCAGGCGTTTGGCCTGGACTATGGCGGGAAGCAGGCAGCCGATGGCGCAGAGCGCAGCGGTCAGCCTGAGCTGTTTTGGCAGATATCTTGTCAAAGCTAACGCCTCCTTTTTCTTATATTTGTTAAGCTTAAAACACATCTTCTAATTATACTATGAATTGAAATTTTTTGCTAGTATTTGCTTGACAAGCAATATGGGTATGCTATAATAAACGGGTAAGTAAAAATACTAACAGTAATGCGAAGGAATTGCCGTCGCGCATACTCCACAGAAAATGCTGCCACAGGCTGAGAGTAGCAGGGGAAGAGCGAAGGGCGCACCGCCTTCAAACTGACTGCGGAACGCGTAAGCAAGTATGCCAGTCCGTACGCCGGCGTTAACGGTACCGAGTGGACGTGCCCTGTGGCAGGTCAATGAGGGTGGAACCGCGGAAAACTCCGTCCCTTTTATGTGAGGGATTGGGGTTATTTTTATTTTGTAAAAAGCATTACTGCGTAAATTTAGAGGAGGATTATTATGGCTGATATTAAGGTTACCTTAAAGGATGGCAGTGTTAAAGAGGTTGCTGTCGGCAGCACTTTGCTGGAGATTGCCAAGGGGATTTCCCAAAAGCTGGGTAAGCAGGCTCTTTTGGCTGTAGTTGATGGTGTAAATAAGGATTTGAGCGACAAGCTGGAGCATGACGCCGCAGTTGAATTCGTTACCCCCGATACTCCGGAGGGTCTGCATGCAATCCGCCATACCTGCGCCCACGTTATGGCACAGGCTATCCAGCATTTGTTCCCTGATGTTAAATTTGCCATCGGCCCTGCTATTGCTAATGGCTTCTATTATGATCTGGACAGTGAGCACACCTTTACTCCTGAGGATTTGCAGGCTATTGAAAAGGAAATGGCAAAAATCGTTAAGCAGAACATTCCCCTGCAGCGTGCCGAAATTCCCCGTAGCGAAGCTTTGGCTATGTTTGCTGCCAAGGATGAAAAATATAAGGTTGAGCTGATCAACGATTTGCCCGAGGATGCCATCATCAGCACCTATACCCAGGGTGACTTTACTGATTTGTGCGCAGGTCCGCACTGCCCGTCCACCGGACGCGTAAAGGCCTTTAAGCTGCAAAGCATCGCCGGTGCTTACTGGCGTGGCAACGAAAAGAATAAAATGCTGCAGCGTATTTACGGCACCGCCTTCCCCAGCAAGGAAGAGCTGGACGAGTACCTGCATATGCTGGAAGAGGCTGCTAAGCGCGATCACCGCAAGCTGGGTAAGGAGCTGGATATCTTTGCCGTTATGGATGAGGGTCCCGGCTTCCCGTTCTTCCTGCCCAATGGTATGACCATCCGCAACGAGCTGATTAACTACTGGCGTCAGGTTCACCGTCGCTATGGTTATGAAGAAATCAAAACACCGATGATCCTGTCCCGCAAGCTGTGGGAAACCTCCGGTCACTGGGATCATTACAAGGAAAACATGTACTTCACTCAGATTGATGAGCAGGATTACGCTATTAAACCGATGAACTGCCCCGGTGGTATGCTGGTCTACAAGCTGCATCCGCATTCCTATAAGGAGCTGCCTATCCGTGCAGGCGAGCTGGGTCTGGTACACCGCCACGAGCTGAGCGGCGCTCTGCATGGCCTGTTCCGTGTACGCTGCTTCACCCAGGACGATGCGCACATCTTTATGATGCCCAGCCAGATCCGCAGCGAAATTAAAAACGTCATTTCCCTGTTTGACGAGGTTTATGCAACCTTTGGGCTGAAGTACCATGCTGAGCTGTCCACTCGTCCGGAAAACTCCATGGGTGACGACGCTACCTGGGAGCTTGCTACTAATGGCTTGCGTGAGGCCTTGGAGGACTGCGGCCTGGAATACGTTGTTAATGAAGGCGACGGTGCTTTCTACGGTCCGAAGATTGACTTCCATCTGACTGATTCCATCGGCCGTACCTGGCAGTGTGGCACTATCCAGCTGGATATGCAGCTGCCTGAGCGTTTTGAGCTCACCTATACCGGCGAGGATGGATTAAAGCATCGCCCGGTTATGATTCACCGTGTTGTTTACGGCTCTATTGAGCGCTTCATCGGCATTTTAATTGAGCACTATGCAGGTGCCTTCCCGGCTTGGCTGGCTCCCTGCCAGGTTCGCATTCTGCCGATTACCGATAAGCATGTTGCATATGCCAAGGCTTTGGCAGATAAGATGTTTGACCTCGGTCTGCGTGTTCATTTGGATGACCGCAACGAAAAGCTGGGCTACAAGATCCGTGAAGCTCAGGTACAAAAGGTTCCCTACACCCTGGTTGTTGGCGACAAGGAAGTGGAAGAGGGGACTGTAAACGTACGCCGTCGTGGTGCTGGTGACGTCGGTGCTATGGCGCAGGATGCTTTCATCGCTATGCTGCAGGAAGAAATCAAAGAGAAAAAATAATATAGCGTAGGCTGTATAGGAGAGGCTCCGCCCGTATGGGCGGAGCCTTTTTGTTGTGCGTGCGTTTCGTCGTATATGTATTATTAAAGCATTTGGGAAATTATAAATTACAATTTTGACGTGATGGACAGATATTGGCCTTGTTAATTGCTATTCTGATAAAGGACAGGAGGTGTTTGTGATTAATAAGAAAATATATTTTATGCCTTTGGGTGGGGCGCAGGAAGTTGGGCGTAGCTGTTATTACCTGAGGCTGGGGCATACAAATATTTTGTTGGATTGCGGCATAAAGCGTACAGGAAAACTTACTGTAAATCCTTGCTTTAAGTATCTTTTGACCTCACCCTTCATGGAAAGCCTACAACAGCTTGATCATGTATATATATCGCATGCACACAGTGACCATGTAGGCTATTTACCACAGCTGATGACTTGTGCGGAAAATGCTGCTGTGTATATGACCTTACAGACAAGGCAGCTTGCGCAATACCGTTTATACGAAAATATGAAGGGACGGATAAATGCGGAGCAATTGGAAGGTCAGCTTGCCCAAGCCGCAGCAGTTAATTATCTGCAGACTATAGAGCATAAAGATTACAAAGTAAGCTTTTATCCGGCAGGACACATACCAGGAGCGATGATGACGCTTTTTGAATATGGTGGCAGACGGATTCTTTATACAGGAGATATTTCGGCACATTCAGCTTTTGGATTGCAGGGGTATTGGTTGCCGGATGATTTGAAGGTGGATGTTTTGTTGATGTGTGCTCTGCACGCCAAGCAGCCATACAGAATTCACAGTAAGAACACTCTCACAGAGCGCATTAATGAGGTTATAAAGTGCCTGCAGCAGGGAACGGCAGTGTATATGCAGGCTTTTGATGGTAGTAGGGTCTTAGAAATTTTACTGGCGCTCAACCAGGCAATGAAGCAAGAACAGGCACTGTTTCCTATATATCTTGAACCTAAAGCAATGGCAGCGGTAGAGATGATGGAGAATATGCAGATCCCGATATTGCAAAAAAATAATTTTAGCAGCTTTTACAGGCAGACGCAGGGGCCGCATGTAGTTATAGGCACAAGGTTAAAGGAAGAGGTAGACTGGTACTATCGCTTGTTTGGCAATAGTTATACACTGCATGAGGATTATGCAGAAATGAAGCAGTTTATCCGAAAGCTAAATCCCAGACAGGCATATTTAGTGCACTGCGCCAAGGGTAATTGCGGTTATACAGTAGAGCAGGAGCTGATGCTGGATGCACAGTGCCGCACGCAGGTAGTATTTCCCCAAGAAGGAGAGCTTTATACAATTTAATTAAGGAGGATGAATATTGTGTTGGACACTAAAAACGCAAAGGTAAAAAATATTCTACAGGAATTTCACCGTAAGGTGGGGGAAAAGGCAGGCAGGTTTAAAAGAATCTCTAATGATATCGTTCTGGAAAATATGCTGCTGCAGGTGCTCTGCGCAAACATAAAGCTTTCTCCTGTTGTATGTGCTGAGCGAATTTTTACTAAATATGCCTTTAGCTGTAGTGTGGATGATATTATCAGGATTTACCGTGATTATAAAATAAACACACTCGAAAAAAGGACGGAGGTATTTGAAGATGCTACTGCTTTAGCGGTGCTTTTAGAAAAAAGTATAAATGGCAGTAAGCAGTCTATGGAGCTATATTATGGTGCTTATAAAAAATTTATGGAAAAAAAGCACGAGCGTAACAACAGAATTATACTAGCCATGGTTTTACAAAATATTCCCGAGCTACTGCAGGAGGACGATAGGGAATTGATTTTGAATTTGGGCAATACCATGTGCAAATATCTTTTGTATGATATTGAAAATGCTATTAGTGCTACTTATGACTTTAATGTATATACTGGCGGGAGCAGTAAAAAGCTTGCCGAAAAACCGCAAAAACTTGAACAGATGGATTTTTTACAAAAGATTAGCAGCTTAGAAAGTGCCTTAGAGCAATCGAACCTGTTGCTTAGTGACCTACAGAACGAATTCGATGAGCGTTTGGAGGCTGTTAAGTTACAGGAAATGAGCGATTTTTTTGGCAGACTAAATTCTGATAAATATGGCTGCATTTTGGATGAGCTGCTTGAGCTGCGCAAGGGCATTGATACTGTCAAAAAAAGCGGGTACTCCCTACCACTGGAAATTAACGGTCTGTTGATTATGGTGCGTAAGCTGGTACAATTTGTGCGCGACAGTCATATAAATCCTATACTTAAGCCAAACTCTGTGCGCTGCGTTAAAGCAGCTGACGTAGAATTTTGGAACTATGAGGGAAGTGTTTTTGTCAGCTCGGAAGAGGAAAAGCAGGTAATGGTTATTTCCCCGGGGTGGATTTATACAGAAAAGCAGGTACAGATTTCGCGTCCGAAGGTGAAGGAGGTTATAGAGCATGTTAATTAATGGTGAAGAGCATAATGATTTGTGTGTGGGTATTGATCTTGGCACGACAAATTCGGTTTTGGCAACTATCAACCTTAAGGCTAATGGTGATATTGTGAGCAAGGTTGTGGATTTGCCGCGTGCTGTGGATGTTTTCAACAGTAGTCTGGGTAGGGGAAGGCTGAATACGCAAAAGCGCTCCCTGCTTCCTTCTTGTGTTTATTATAGGGAGGAATATGGATACGAGCCTTTGGTAGGCGATTTTGCTAAGAATCAATTTGCACTGCGTCCCCATCTTGTGGCCAAATCTATAAAAAGTCAGATGGGAAAAGCGCAGGCCGAAGGCTTGGCGCAGGAGATTATGGATAAAACTCCTGCGCAGGTATCAGCGCGTATTTTAAAACATATGTTAAAGGAGGCAAGCAAAATTTACCGTACTGAAATTACCGATGCGGTTATTACGGTGCCGGCAAATTTTGACTCCGTAATGTGTCAGGCTACACGGGAAGCGGCAGCTCTGGCAGGAATTAAGGTTACTGACAGCGATGGTTCTGAAAGGGCAGTGTTGCTGTCAGAACCGAATGCCGTTATTTATGATTTGATTAACCAAGTACAAAATGGTGAAATATCTAATCATATTATTGACCTTAATAGTGAAAAAAATGTTATGGTCTTTGATCTTGGCGGTGGTACGCTTGATATCACTATGCATAAGATTAAACGTAGGGAGGATTACCCTGATATTTTAAAGGTAGATGAAATTGCTACCAATAGATATACTCTTCTTGGAGGTGACGATTTTGACGTAGCGATTGCCGCAGTAATGTTTGAGCATTACCAAAAGCAGTACGCTGCCTATCCGGAGATAGTACATAAGCTGCAGCAGGAAAAAAAGGCGATTATGCCGCAGCTTATAAATTATGCTGAGGCATTGAAGCTTGATGTAAGTGAACGCGCAGGCAGTAATGCTACCTGCAATGATGATATGGGATGGGGGGATGATGAGGAAGAATTTGTTGTTGGTGGTAATATGGGTGGTATTGGCTATGCCTACGACGATAGCTTTACTAAGGAGGATATAGAAGCGATATTAGCACCCTTTATGGGGAATGAACTGCAGTTTGCTGATTATAAAAACTTGGATACGCTTAATGGAACACGAAACATTATTTATCCCGTATTGGACGTGCTGTATAAAAGTAGTACTAAATTGGGTGACGGGTTTAAGGTTGATGCCGTTATAGTCAATGGTGGTATGAGTAAATTTTATATGGTTACCAAGCGTTTGGAGGAGTTTTTCGGCTTTGAGCCTATCGTTGCACTGGATCCGGATCAGGCTGTGGCCAGAGGCGCCGCGGTGTACCATTATTATTTGCATAAGCACGCTCAACAAATGCAGGAGGATATGCGGCTTGTAGGGGATGGTGCAGTTGAAGCCGGCGTATTGCCGACGCCGCAAAAGCAGCAGCCCAAAGCGCAGGCAGTACGTCCTGCTATCGAGTGGGGTAATAATATTTTAAATGACAGCCTTTATCTTGGTATGCGTGATGGTGCGGTGCGTGAGCTTATCCCCGGGGGAACAACGCTTCCCTATCAATCAGATTTTATCAAGGGCTTTCAGCTTTTGCCGGGCAAGGCTGAAATTGCTATTCCTATTAAGAGACGCAACCTTGGCAAAGGCTACCAGACGATTGGCAATGGGCGCTTAAAGCTACAGGCTGGTGGGTATGCTGATGGTGCGTATGTAGCTATACGTGTTACAATGAACGCCAGCAAGGTTATCACCATGGAAATGCGGCTGAGCAGAGATTACGCAGGCCATGATGTCTGGGAGAGCAACGTAGCTGAAATTGTGATCGGCAGCTTGGACGATGCGGCTGCTAATAAAATAAAAATGGTTGCTCCTTTGGGAGGCAG
>CAVAHH010000042.1:0-10221 GCA_963588395.1 bacterium | reverse complement strand
TCAACCAACGAAAATTATTATACTCGCTTCAGGCGCGTTTGTCAACAGCTTTTTTAGAAAAAGCTGCAAGAATATATTTACAAGATGGTCAACATTTGGCTATCTCGTGGGGTATAATATAAATATCATATGGCAAGACAGACTTTCATGCAGAAAATTCCTGAATGTGGTATAATATCCTTAATGAAACCCAACTACATCTGTAAAGGAGTGTCCCATATGGAAGAAGCTGTATTATATGCTGTAGAAGCCAGTATCGCCACCATCACGCTCAACCGTCCCAAAAGCCTGAATTCGATGAACGATGCCCTGATTGACGGCCTGCACGCCGCACTCACTGCTGCGGAGAATGACGCTGCCGTGCGCGCCGTGGTGCTCACAGGTAACGGTAAGGCCTTTTGCGCCGGCGGTGATTTGAGCTTTTTGAACGGTCTGGAGAGCGTAGCTGCCAAGAAGGATTTTATCGCCAAGGTCGGCGCGGTCGCCAAGCGCATAACTACTATCGAAAAGCCTGTTATCGCATATGTGAACGGCGTTACCGCGGGTGCCGGCGTTAATTTGATGCTGGCCTGTGATTTGGTATATGCTTCGGCTAAGGCACGCTTTGGCGAAAGCTTTGCCAAGGTCGGTCTCATCCCGGACTGCGGCGGTCTGTACTTTTTGCCCAAGGCTATTGGCGTGCACAAGGCCAAGGAGCTGATGTTTACGGGTGATTTGATCGATGCCTGCACTGCTAAGGAGCTTGGCATGCTTAACCACGTCTACGAGGACGAAGAGTTGCACGAAGCGGTTTACGCTATGGCTGCCCGCTTGGCTGCAAGTGCGCCGCTGGCTATCGGCCTGACCAAAAAGTACCTGAATAACACGGCCCTGACGTTGGACGAGGTGCTGACGCTAGAAGAAACAACGCAGTCCCTGCTCATGGGCACGGATGACTGCAAGGAGGGCATTGCCGCCTTCTATGAGAAGCGCGCGCCGCAATTTACAGGTAAGTAAAATATTTTACGGAACTGTCACACAAATTGTTCTGATGGTTCCGTTTTCTTTTTGACGCAGCAATAGCAGATGTTGTATAATAAATCTGTTGAGAAACTTTCAGGAGGCATATATGCTCGATCTTAGTACGATGATTTATCGCATCCCGGCGTTGCTGTTTGCGATTACTATACACGAATACGCCCATGCGCAGTGCGCGGACAGTCTGGGCGACCCCACCGCCCGTTATATGGGAAGGCTGACGTTCAACCCCTTGGCGCATCTGGACCCTTTGGGCGCGATTTTACTTGTTGTGGCAGGCTTTGGTTGGGCCAAGCCGGTGCCTATCAACACCAGCTACTTCAAAAACCGCAAGGAGGGAGTGCTGAAGGTATCGTTCGCAGGACCTGCGGCCAATCTGTTTTTGTGCTTTGTCGCCGCGTTTTTTATGGCGCTGCTGAACCGCCTGGGGATGCTCAGCGACGGCATTTACCGCTTTTTGTTGTGGATGCAGCTATATAATGTGTGGTTTGCCTTTTTTAACCTCATTCCCGTACCGCCACTAGATGGCTCCAAGATTGTGAGCGAGCTTTTACCGCCTGCTGCTGCGTGGAAGTTTGATAACGCTGTGGGTCGTTATGGCTTTTATATTTTGATCGCGCTGGTCTTCACCGGTATCACCGGCATGATTATTACGCCACTGGCCAATGGTTATATGCTTTTGGTGCGCAGTCTGCTGGGGATTGTGTTTTAAACGATGACGGCCAACAATTTATCTTTGAAGCTTACAGCCTTTGAGGGTCCCTTGGATTTGCTTTTGCATCTCATTGAGCGCGAAAAGGTTGATATATATGATATACCTATCGTCACTGTAACCGAGCAGTACATCCAATATCTGCGCGGTATGAGTGAGTTTGATATGGAAATCGCCAGTGAGTTTTTGGTGATGGCGGCAACGCTTTTGCAGATTAAGTCGCGCATGCTGCTGCCCAAGCAGGCAGCACAGGCAGACGAGGAGGAGGCTGACCCCCGCACCCAGCTGGTGGAAATGCTGGTGGAATACCGCCGCATTAAGCGTGCTGCGCTTGTGCTTGCCGATATGAAGAGTCAGGCTGACCGCTTTTGGCAGCGTCCGCCGATGTTTGCTAATTTGCCGGAGCGCACTATCGCACCCTGTACGGTGCAGGATTTGCTGCAGGCGCTGGCAGCTATGGCTACCCCTGCGGGCAGGCAGGCAGCCTATATCGAGCCACAGGCCTTTAGCGTGCAGGAAAAAATAGCCGATATTTTGCAAAGGCTCGAGGCAAGACCACAGGGCATTTTGCTCAATGATGTTTTTACATCGGGCCAGGTGGGCGAAAAGGTAGCCGCGTTTTTGGGAATTTTGGAGCTGCTGAAGCTGGGGCTGGTAGTAATCAGCCAGGCGCGGCGGTTTGCACCTATATATATTTTTGCTAGGCAGGGGGAAGAAGCACATGTATCAGGATAGGCTGGTGGGAGCGTTAGAGGCAGTGCTGTTTGCTGCAGGCGAGCCCATATCCGTGGCCGAGCTGGCGAATGTCCTGCAGCTGGAAAAGCCGCAGGTGTGGGAGCTTTTGACCACCCTACGCGGTAGCTATGAAGCCGAAGCCAGAGGCCTCACACTACGTGAAACGGCAGGCTGCTTTCAGCTGGTGACCAAGCCTGTGCATTACAGCCTGCTTTTGGGACTTGGGCGCCGCAAGGAGGTTAAGCTGACTAACGCAGCTATGGAAACGTTGGCGATAGTGGCCTTTAAGCAGCCTGTGACGCGTGCCGAGATGGAAGCTATCCGCGGTGTCAAGGTGGATGGCGTTCTAAATACGCTGCTTGATTTGGGTCTGGTGGCGGAGGCAGGACGCAAAAAGGCGCTGGGTAACCCCATCCTATATGCCACCACGGATAAGTTTTTGACGGTGTTTGGCCTGGCATCGCTACAAGACCTGCCGCCGGTAGAAGCAAGGCCGGAGGATGAGGAGGCTGCGAGCCAGCAGGTGCTGCAGCTGGATAATACAGAAAATACTACAGATGTGAAGGAATAATAAGTTATTATGGAAGAACGTTTGCAAAAAATTCTCGCTGCCGCAGGAGTTGCCTCCCGCCGCGAAGCAGAAAAAATCATCACGGCAGGACGTGTCCGCGTCAACGGCAAGGTAGTTACCGAGCTTGGCAGCAAGTTTGATGCCGCCAAGGTGCGCATCAGCGTGGACGGCAATCCTATCGCTGCCGAAGCTAAGGCGTACTATTTGTTCTACAAGCCGCGCGGGGTGGTGACGACGATGTCTGACCCGCAAAACCGCCGCAGCATTGCCGACTTTGTGCAGAACCTGCCAGAGCGTGTTTTCCCCGTGGGTCGTTTGGATTACAACACCGAGGGTCTTTTGTTGCTGACGAATGATGGCGCGCTGGCCCAGGCTTTGATGCACCCCAGCCATGAGGTCAACAAGACCTACTTGGTTAAGGTCCCGGGAATCGTGCCGCAGGAAAAGCTGGACTGCCTGCGTATAGGCGTCAAGCTGGAGGACGGCATGACGGCGCCTGCGATAGTTAATTTACGTGATTATGACCACGAGCGTGGCTTCACGCTTTTTGATATCACCATCCATGAGGGACGCAACCGCCAGATCCGCCGTATGTGCGATGCGATTGGCTTCCCAGTGCGCGATTTGAAGCGTATTAAGCTGGGCCCCATCCAGCTGCAAAACTTGGGACGTGGCAAGTTCCGTCCTTTGAGCGAGACAGAGCTTGCACAGCTGAAAAAGGCGGCGAGGTTATGACTAAGGTTGCAATTATCGGCGCGGGGGCGGCAGGTCTTTTGGCAGGTATTGCCGCGGCGCAGCTGGGTGCAGAGGTGACGATTTATGAAAAGATGCGTCAGCCCGGCAAAAAGATGCTGATTACGGGCAAGGGGCGCTGCAATATCACCAATGCCTGCGACATCCCCGAATTTATAAAAAATCTGCCCGGAAACGGAAGATTTTTAAATAGTGCTTTACACAGGTTCACTAATGATGATATAGTATTCCTATTAGAGAGCAATGGCCTGCCCACTAAGGTGGAGCGCGGTGGCCGCGTTTTTCCGGTGAGCGATAAGGCTAAGGACGTGGTGGATACGCTGGTGAAGATATTTACTGCCGCCGGCGGCAAGCTGCTGACAGACACCAAGGTCATTGATATAGTGTTAAAAAACGGCGTGGCTACAGGAGTGCGCACGGTAAACGGCGTCTATACCGCTAATAGTATTGTGCTGGCCGCGGGCGGGGCATCCTACCCAGGCACGGGCAGTGATGGCGGCGGCGCCAAGCTTGCTGCCAGGATGGGACACACTATTGTGCCGCTCAAGCCTTCACTGGTGCCGCTGGAAAGCGATTATCCCTATGTGGATGATCTACAGGGGTTGTCACTGCGTAATGTGCAGGCAACGCTTTTGGCGGATGGCCAAAAGCTTGGTAGCGAGTTTGGCGAAATGCTCTTTACGCATTTTGGCGTGTCGGGGCCGATTATTTTGTCCTTGAGCAACCTTGCGGCCGGTGCGCTGGCAGAGGGCAAAGAAGTGGACCTGGCGATCGACCTGAAGCCTGCTTTGAGCGAGGAAAAGCTGGACGCGCGCATTTGCCGTGACTTTACCGAGTACAGCCGTAAGCAGCTGGTAAATGGTCTTAAGGACCTGCTGCCGCAGCGTCTGATACCCGTGGTCTGCGATATGGCGTACCTGGATGAGGATAAATTTGTCAACCAGATTTCGCGTGAGGAGCGCCAAAGACTGCTGCAGACGCTAAAGCATTTTGTCGTGCCGATTACGTCGACGCGCCCCATAGCCGAAGCGATTGTCACTGCCGGCGGCGTGAACGTGAAGGAGATAGACCCCAAAACCATGGCCTCCAAACGCATCAAGGGCTTGTATTTTGCCGGCGAGGTTATGGATGTGGATGGTTATACGGGCGGCTTCAATTTGCAGGCTGCGTTTTCTACAGGCTATGCGGCTGGTGCCGCAGCGGCGGTGAGCATGTGATGTACCGCCCCTATTTTAAGAGCTTTACACTAAATTTTATATAAAGTGTGGTTATGTATAATGAAGAAAATTGTTGTGGCTATTGATGGCCCTGCAGGCGCAGGCAAGAGTACTATCGCTAAGCTGGCTGCCGAAAAGCTGGGTTATGCCTATATTGATACCGGCGCCATGTACCGCAGCGTCGCCTGGAAGTTTTTGCAGACAGGAGCTGCCTTTGACGATGCGTTTATCAGCGATCTGGCGTGCACGATGGTTATAGACTTTAAACCAGAGGCTAAAATAAACCGCGTTTTCGTGGATGGCACCGAGGTTACAGACGCTATCCGCACACCTGAGGTTACCGCTATTGTTTCCCGTGTGGCCGCTATCGGCGCCGTGCGTGAGGCAATGGTAGAGCAGCAGCGCCGTATGGGTACTGTGGGCGGCGTGTTGATGGATGGACGTGATATCGGTACGGTGGTGTTCCCGAATGCGCAGCTCAAAATCTTTCTCACCGCCTCGGTAGAGGAGCGGGCACGCCGCCGCTATAAGGAAATGTTGCAAAAAGGGCAGCAGGTGGAGCTGGCGCAGCTCGCAGCTGATATTGCCGCGCGCGATAAGGCTGACAGCGAGCGTGCTATCGGACCCTTGCGTCAGGCGGAGGATGCGATTTTGTTGGATACCTCTGATATGGGCATCAGCGAGGTTACTGAAAAAATTTTGGCGCTGGTGCAGGAGCGCGCACGATGATTTATACTATAGTAAAAACAATCTTTAAGCTAATGTTTGCCGTAGGCCTGCGCCTGAAGGTGGAGGGGACGGAAAATATCCCCAAGGAGGGACCGCTGGTTATAGCGTGCAACCATTTGAGTTTGCTGGATCCGCCGGTTTTAGGTACGGCTGCCACCCGCAAGGTGCACTTTATGGCCAAGGAAGAGCTATTCGTGCCTGTTTTGGGTACTATCTATAAAATTTTGGGTGCGTTCCCTGTGCGCCGCGGCGGTGCTGATCGTGCTGCAATCAAGCATGGTATAGAGATTTTGGAGAGCGGCCAGGTTCTGGCCATCTTCCCCGAGGGCACACGCAGTAAGACAGGCAAGCTGGGCAAGGCTCAGCCCGGCGCGCTGATGATGGCGAGCAAGGCCAAGGCGACTATCGTCCCGGCCTGCATTATCGGCACGGATTATAAGCGTCATGGGCGCTTCTGGCCTAAGGTGACGGTGCGCTTTGGCAAGCCTATACCGTTTCCACAGGACGCTGTCGTCAGCAAGGAGCTGCTTTTGCAGCTGACAGATAATATGATGCAGCATATTGCCGCTCTGCAGGCAGGTGAGGAGTAACCATGGAAATCAAGGTAGCGAAACACTGTGGCTTTTGCTATGGTGTAAAGCGCGCGGTGGCGCTGGCGCAAAAGGCTGCAGCTGACCATCTGCAGGGAGCGACCTTAGGACCGCTCATCCACAACCCCCAGCTGATTGCCGCCCTCGCGCAAAGGGGAATTGCCTGTAAGGACAGCTTGGAGGACTTCAAGGCAGGTGAAACGGTCATCTTCCGTTCGCATGGCGTGGGACCTGCAGTTTACGCGGAGGCAGAAAAGCGCGGGCTGCAAATTGTAGACGCCACCTGTCCTAATGTGCGTCTGGCGCAAAAAAAAGCCGCCGAGGTATCCGCGGATGGATATTTTCCTGTGATCGTCGGAGAAAAAAATCATCCCGAGGTAAAAAGTATTTTAAAATGGGCAGGAAAAAACGCTATATGCGTCGAATATAAAAAAGATATCTCTAATGTACCGCAGCAGGAGCGTTATGGAGTAATCATCCAGACGACCTTTGAGCTGCAGAAGTTTAATGATATATTACAGGCAATGCAAGAGCAGCGCCCGGGAGAATACCGTGTGGAACGCACGATCTGCCTGGCGACGGCCGAAAGGCAGCAGGCAGCGTCAGAGCTGGCTGACGAGTCGGACGCGGTCATCGTTATCGGCGGACGCAACAGCGCCAACACGCGCCATCTCTTTGAGCTGGTGCAAAAGCACTGCCCTAAGGTGTATCATATAGAAACTGCCGGCGAGCTTAATGGCGGTATGTTTGCAGGTTGCAATAAAATAGGAATCACGGCAGGGGCATCGACTCCGGACCGTTTAATTAAGGAGGCTATTTTAGTAATGGAAAACATGGATTTTGAAAGTATGCTCAACGAAAGCAAGGAGGTAGAAGTATATCCCGGCAAGATTGTTAACGGTACTGTTATTCAATTGGATAAAGACGGCGTATATGTATCTTTTGGATATAGACATGATGGCGTTATTCCGTATTCCGAATGGTCCCAGACCCAATCTGCTGAAGAGCTGCAGGCTACCATCAAGGTTGGTGACGAGGTAGAGGCCAAGGTTGTTCCCGGCACCACCAAGAGTGATTTTGTACGTCTGTCCAAAATCAAAGCAGAGCGCGATGCAGCATGGAAAAATGTTGCCGAGCTGCCCGAGGGTGAAAAACGTGCTGCTACCGTTAAGGTACTGCGCATCATCAAAAACAAAGCTAAAAACATCGTTGGCTTGGCTGTTGCCGTTGAGGGTGTTGAAGGCTTCATGCCTGCTTCCCATGTAGAGCTGCACCGCGTAGAGGATTTCACCGATTACGTTGGCAAGGAGCTGGAAGCAGAAATCATCGAGGTTGATCTGGAGAAAAAACGCATTGTTGTTTCCCGTCGCGATCTGCTGCGCGCTGAGCTGGATGCAAAACGCAAAGCTAACAAGGAAGCAAGGGAAGCACGTATTGCTGCTGCAAGGGAAGCACGCGCTGCTGCTGAAGAGGCTGCTTACAACTCTGTTGAAGAGGGTCAGGTTCTGCCCGGCAAGGTTGTTAAGGTTGCTGAATTCGGTCTGTTCGTTGAAGTTGGCGAAGGCCTGACTGGTCTGGTTCACAACACCGAGCTGTCCTGGGACCGTAGCGTAAAGGCTGCAGACGTTGCTAAAGAAGGCGATGAAGTAACTGTTTTGGTTAAGAGCATTGACCGCGAGAACAGACGTGTTGCCCTGAGCATCAAAGCTACCCAGGAAGATCCCTGGAAGGTAGAAGCTTCTCAATTCCATGTTGGCGACATCCTGGACGTAGAAGTTGTACGCTTCCTGGCATTTGGCGCTATTGTAAAACTCAGCGATAAGGTTGAAGGCCTGGTACACATTTCCGAGATTGCCCAAGAGCGCATCAACAAGCCCGAAGATGTTCTGGAAATCGGCCAAGTTGTTAAGGCTGAAATCATTAAGATGGATTTGGACAGCAGAAAGATCGGCCTGAGCATTTCTAAGGTTAAACGTGATGCTGAAAAGAACGAATATCGTTCCTACATTGGCAACAAGAGATCTCACCTGAGCCAGAACCTGTCTGCACAGCTGGAAAACCTGGAAAAATAATTGGAGATAGGATATGCAACGTGCAAAGCGTAAGCTAGAACATATTCAATATGCCCTGGAGCTGGGCGATGGTCCGGCGCGCACGCACCTTGCTGACCTGCGGTTTCTGCACAATTGTCTGCCGGAGCTTAATCCGGCGGACATTGATTTATCGGTAAACCTTTGGGGCAAACGGTTGCGTTTGCCCTTTTTTATTGATGCTGTTACCGGCAGTACGGAAGCGGTTACGGATATCAACCAAAAGCTGGCGCAGGTGGCTACCGCAGCTGGTGTGGGAATGGCGGTTGGCTCGCAGTTTGGCGCTGTGCGTGATGGCAGTGGCCTTGGCAGCTACGAGGTTGTGCGGCGCGAGAATCCGCAGGGACTGGTTTTGGCCAATATGAGCGCCTTGGCCACGCCTGCGCAGGCGCAGGCTGCTGTAGATATGCTGCACGCAGATGCGCTCGAGCTGCATTTGAATGCGGCACAGGAGCTGTGGATGGCCGAGGGCGATAAGGATTACCGCGGACTTTTGCAAAGCTGCGTGCGGATAAAGGACGCTTTGAGCGTGCCAGTCATCATCAAGGAAACAGGCTGCGGCATCGCGGCAGAGCAGTATGAGCTTTTGGCGGAGCAGGGCTTTATGGCCTTTGACTGCGCCGGGGCAGGGGGGACCAACTTTCCTGCTATAGAAGCACGCAGGCAGGGGTTGGAGCTGCCTGATGAGCTTGCCGCCTGGGGCGTACCTACCTGCTGGAGCCTGGTTGATGCGGCAAAGGTGCTACCGACCGGCGCACTGCTTTTGGCGAGCGGCGGCATCCGCACGGCCGGCGATGCAGCACGTGCCTTTGCCCTGGGTGCGGACGCGGTGGGGATAACCGCTCCTGTGCTGCGGTTACTCTTGCAGCAGGGAGTGAACGCTGCTGTGAGCTATTTGCAAAGCCTGGCACAGGAGCTGGAAAAGTACCTGCTGCTTTTGGGCTGCCAGACCCCGCACGACCTGCGCAGGGTGCCACTTATCATAAGCGGTGCGACGCAGGATTTTATCGCCAGCAGAGGGTATGAGCTTGCTGCAATCGCCAAATGTAGAAGAGCATAAAAAGTTACTTTAATAGGCTGTTGCTTGCGCAGCAGCCTATTTTGCATTATCTGTATAACTATGATATAATTATAAGACGACTGCTTTTTTAACGGTTTATTATCTCATTTTTCAAGGAGTTGTAATGGTAGGACTTATTAGTGCCGTACGCAAAAACAGCTTGGCAGCTGAGGCAGGCATCAAGGCAGGCGAAAAGCTGTGCAGTGTTGATGGCGTACAGGTTAAGGATATAATTGAATTAAGCTTTTACACTTCGGATTACGAGGTGGATTTGGAAATAGAAGCGCCGGATGGATCGCGTCGTCAGGTACATATAGAAAAATACCCGGATGAGGATTTAGGGCTGGAGTTTGAGGCGGCTGTGTTCGACAGGGTTGCCACCTGCTACAACAAGTGCGTTTTCTGCTTTGTGGATCAGATGATCCCAGGTATGCGTAAGGGTCTGTATGTGCGTGACGATGATTACCGTCTTTCCTTTTTATATGGTAACTTCATTACGCTCACTAACATGAAGGATGAGGACTTTGCCCGCATCATCCACACGCATCTCACGCCGCTGTATGTATCAGTGCATGCTACGGATGCGTTGGTACGCTGTCAGATGATGAAGAACCGCTTTGCCGGCCAGCTTATGGACCGTCTACAGCAGCTTTTTGACGCAGGTATTCAGGTGCATACGCAAATTGTGTGCTGTCCTGGCTATAACGATGGCAAGGTTTTGGAAAAGAGCTTTAACGATTTATATGC